>BPGU01000004.1:300000-588208 GCA_026003195.1 Armatimonadota bacterium | reverse complement strand
ATTTTGTTCGATCTCTCCAGCTCAGGTTAGCCGCAACTGCAGGTTGCCCCATATCTCGACAGGAGACCCCGCAGGTGCCGTGTTCACAATCGGGCGCCCAGCGCGAATCGTATTGCCTGCCAGCAGAGCCGATTGCACCCCACCTTCAATGCGCACACCTTCGTCAGTGGAGTGAATGTGGCAACCGGATAGCGTCGTGAAACCTCCCCGCAGGTGCACCGCAGGCACCGTAAACGACTCCATGGCGCGAACCAGACTGCACCCGTCTATTACCGCCTGTTCTGCGCGGTGCACCTCCACACAGGGAGCACCATTGGATTTCCATTCCGCTCCCGTCACCCGCACGCGCGCCTTCTCTCCATCAATGCGTATCCCGTGAAAATGACTCCAGTAGCAGCCGCCGGTCACGCTCACCGTGTGTTCCCCGCGTACGTCCACACCGATGTGGCAGAAGTCACTGGAACAGCCGGTGAGCATCCCCCAGGTGCCTCCCTCAATGGTCGCATCGGGTATCTTGTCGCGCAGTAGGTAGCCCGTGTACATCGCGAAAACAAAACAGTCGCTCAGGCGTATCAGGTCGTTTTTGCCCAGATCGAAGCCGATGCCCTTCTCGAAGGGGCGGGGTACCGGACCCAGGTTCCACACCTCCACGTTGCGAACGGTAGGAGCATCCCACGTACCGGTGATGCGCACTCCGATATTGCGAGGTGCCACAATAAAGACGTTCTCCACGTTCAACCTGCCGATGTTCGAGACGCCATCCGCTATGATACCGTCCCACGGATACATGATTTTGACGTGCGAAAGGTATGCGCCCACTCCAGACACCACTATGGCGGGTGGTCCCGCTTCGGGTTCGGCGTTCCAGTCGTAGCGAATAGCCAGCGCCTGTATTCCTGCACCGGCTTTCAGGATCAGGCAGGGAGTGTCGCGCTGCTGGGGGATCAGGATGGGCAAAACGTCCGTGTCGGCACACCAGACGCCCGGGGTGGGACCCGTCAGGCTGATGTTTTGCAGCGTCAGCGGGCGCGTCAATCGGTAGACACCTCGCGGCACGAAGACCGCTAAGCCTGCGGAGCGCGCTGCTTCTATCGCCTTCTCGAAGGCTGGCGTATCGTCTGTATTGCCATCACCACGCGCTCCAAAATCACGCACATTCACCCAACCGGGTGGGCGAGGGCGAACGGAGACCGTCTGCGTGGTGCCAGCACTCAGCGAAGCCAAACCTGCCAGTGCCCCCAGCCTCTTCAGCGCGTCACGCCGCGACAATGAAGGTGTTTCTCCGTCCATGTGAACCTCCTAGGAGGTGTGTTTGTGCACATCATAACCACCTGCCAGGCTCCCTGTCAAGAGGAAGGGCAGGAAAAAAACTCTGTTTTCGTGTATACTTATAGCCGTGAGCATCATGGAAACGGCAACAGTGCCTGTGCAAGAGAGGATACCGGCGGTCTCGTTGTTTGGGGTGCGCGTCCATGCGGTGAGCATGGGCGAGGCGCTGCAGCATATTCTGTGTTTTGTGCGTGAAGGCATCCCCCGGCAGGTGGTGACCGCCGATTCCAGCATGGTGGTCATGGCGCAGAAAGACGAAGAGCTGCGCCACATCATCAATCAGGCAGACCTGGTGACGCCGGATAGCATTGGTATCCTGTGGGCGTGTCGGCGACACGGTATCCGCATGCCAGAGCGCGTCAGCGGTGTGGACATCGTGCTGCGTCTGGCTCAGGTAAGTGCGCAAACCGGTCTGCGGCTCTACTTTCTGGGGGCGCAGCCGGGCGTTGCCGAAGAAGCGGCGCAGCGCCTGCAGGAGAAGTATGAGGGTGTTCGCATCGTGGGTTGCCATCACGGCTACTTTCCTCCTGAGCAGGAGGAGTTGGTGCTACAGCACATTCGCGAAACCGCTCCTGATGTGTTGTGTGTGGCGCTGGGCATTCCCAAGCAGGAAAAATGGATTGACCGCTATCGCGGGATGCTGAAAGTGCCGGTGAGTATCGGTGTCGGAGGAACGTTCGATGTGTTATCGGGGCGTGTGCGCCGCGCACCGTTATGGATGCAGAGGATGGGCATAGAATGGTTGTGGCGGGTAGGACAGAACCCCCGCAAAATCTCTAAAGTGATGTTGTTGCCTCGTTTTGCTTGGATGGTGCTGACCAATCAGAGCGGTATCGAGGTTGTTCACGATGGCTGACGAGATTATTCTCACGCGCGAGGGATACGAAAAACTCAAACAGGAGCTGGAGCATCTGAAGACCGTCGGACGAGCGCAGAGCGCAGAGCGCATTCGACGTGCTCGTGCCCAGGGGGACCTGAGCGAGAACTTCGAATATCATGAAGCCAAGCGTGCCCAGGCGATGCTGGAAGGGCGAATCCGTGAGCTGCAGCGTATTCTGGAGGTCGCGCAGGTGGTGGACCACCTGCCCGGAGAGGATGGCACGGTGACCGTGGGGAGCGTGGTGACCGTCGAGGACCTCGAGCATCAGGAGAAGTGGACTTTCCGCATTGTGGACACGGCGTCGGCGGCAGTGTTCGGAGCAGATGAGGAATATGAACATGTTTCCGCCGCTTCACCTGTTGGGCAGGCTCTCATAGGGAAGAAGGTGGGCGACATTGTGCAGGTGGAAACGCCCGGCGGCACGGTGGATTACGAAATACTCTCCGTACACACCTGAACGAACACCGCGTAACTGGCATAATCCATATTGATACCCAATACCCGCCCGCCCTGCCGAGAGGCAGGGCTTGGCATCATCGGGGGAGGCTGAGGATATGCAACTGAGTGTCGTTGGTACGGGCTATGTAGGTCTTGTTACGGGAGCAGTATTTGCTGACCTGGGCAATGAAGTGATATGCGTGGATAAGGACGAGCAGAAAATCGCCGCCCTGCGTGCGGGCGTGATGCCCATCTATGAACCCGGTCTGGAAGAGATGGTGCTTCATAACGTGGAGGAAGGACGTCTTTCTTTCACCACCGATACCGAAGAGGCGGTGCGTCGCTCTGAGGTGATATTCATTGCGGTAGGCACTCCCAGCCTTCCCAATGGTCAGCCCGACCTGTCGCAGGTGGAGGAAGTTTGTCGGCACATCGCGCGAGCGCTGAATGCCCCAAAGGTCATCGTCAACAAAAGCACTGTGCCGGTGGGTA
Organism: Armatimonadota bacterium; assembly: GCA_026003195.1. Lineage (NCBI taxonomy): Bacteria > Bacillati > Armatimonadota > Armatimonadota bacterium. The sequence goes on along the minus strand of BPGU01000004.1, from coordinate 585,069 downwards.
CGGGGGACGTGGTGCGTCGGTGGATTGAGCAGTACGCTCCACCGGACCATCCCGACTTCGAGGTGGTTTCCAACCCCGAGTTCCTGCGTGAGGGGTCTGCCATTTACGACACCCTGCATCCCGACCGCATCGTGATTGGCGCGGCGAACCAGAACGCGGCGATGAAGCTGATAGAGCTCTATGCCCCCCTCGAACGCCCGATGATTATCACCGATGTCAACTCCGCCGAACTGATCAAATACGCCTCGAACTGCTTCCTTGCGATGAAGATTTCATATATCAACGCCATTGCGCGCCTCTGTGATTTGAGCGGGGCAGACGTCACCCTGGTGGCAAAGGGCATGGGCTACGATAAGCGTATCGGCGACCAGTTCCTGCAGGCAGGGCTGGGATGGGGAGGCAGCTGTTTCCCCAAAGATGTCGATGCGATGATCGCCACTGCTGACGCTCTGGGCTACGACTTCCAGCTGCTCAAGGCGGTGAAGCGGATTAACGAGGAGCAACCCCTGTATTTCGTCGCCAAAATGCGGGATGCTCTGGGGGGACTGGAGGGCAAGCGGATAGCCATTCTCGGGCTGGCGTTCAAGCCGAATACCGATGACCTGCGCGAGGCGAAGTCGTTGCAGATTATTGCCACTTTGCTGGCGGAGGGCGCAGAAGTGCGTGCCTATGACCCCGTTGCCATGCCCAAGGCGCGAGCTATCTTCCCGCAAATCACTTACTGCGAAAACGCGTACGACGCAGCGGAAGGTTGTGATGCGGTGGCAGTGGTCACCGAGTGGAACGAGTTTCGCCAGCTCAATCTGGAGAGATTGCGCGAGAGGATGCGTCGTCCGCTGTTGTTTGATGGGCGCAATATCTACCATCCGCAGAAGGTGAAGCAGGCTGGTCTGGAGTACTACGGTATCGGGCGTGCAGCAAACGCGACGCCTTTTGCCCGTGCGATGTCGCAATAAACGCAAGAGAGGAGTATCGGCATGACTTTCTTCAATCGCGAACTGGTGCAGGGGCGTAACCCGCACTATGATAAGGGTATTCGTCTGCTAGATCAGGGACTGTATCAGGAGGCTATCGCCGAGTTCGAGCAGGTGAGCCCTTCTGACCCGGCGGTGTATCGCCTGGCGCGTTTTCACCTGGGGCAGGCATATGCCGAGCTCGGACAGCGCTACCTGCAAGGGGGATTGCTGGAGCGTGCGGAGGCGGCTCTGCGTCACGCCATTGAAATTCATCCTCGCTTCGCTGACCTCTATTGCCACCTTGGCATTGCGCTTCGGCAGCAGAAACGGTATCAGGAAGCTGAGGAGGCTTTCCAGAAAGCGCTGGAGATTAACCCGCGCTTCGCCTACGCCAAACTGCAATTGGGCATCTGTTACCTGCAGCGCGGTGAGGGAGAAAGGGGGTGGCAAACGGCACAAGAGGCTGTGGCTCTGGAACCGCGTCTGCACACCGCCACTTACCAGAAGGCACTGGAACTGCACGAGGAAGGCGACCTGCCGGGCGCGCTGATGGCGCTGGAGCAGGTTCGCATGAACGAAGTGGAAGACATCCAGTTCCATACCCGCTTGGGTGATGACCTGTATCGGCGTGGCATGTACGCCAAAGCGGCTGAGGAATATCAGAAGGCGCTGAGCGTTAACCAATCCTATCCCGACCTGCATAACCGTCTGGGGGTTGCCCTTCTGGCACAGGGCGACTATTCGGGTGCGGAGGAGGCATTTCGCCGTGCCCTGGAGATTAATCCTCGCTATGCGGAAGCGCAGGCGAATCTGGTGCTCGCCCTGCGTGGCGCAGGTAAAGAGGCGGAAGCACAACAGGCGCTGCAACGCCTGGCGGAAATCGCCCCGGACAATCCTCTGCTCCAGCCGCCGGCAGAATGAGACCGTTACCCGCTTTGGAGTTCGAAATAACGGCGCGTGAGGCGCATTCTCGGGCTCGATGCGGGCTCCTGCGCCTGCCGCACGGAGAGGTGGAAACACCTGTTTTTATGCCTGTGGGAACACAGGGCACGGTCAAAGCCATGACGCAGGAAGAACTCGAGGCGCTGGATTTTCGTATTATCTTGTGCAACACCTACCATCTATACCTGCGCCCGGGACATGAGCGCGTGGCTCGCGCAGGAGGATTGCACCGTTTCATCGCGTGGAAGGGCAATATCCTTACCGACAGCGGCGGTTTTCAGGTGTTTAGCCTGCAGGGGCTGAGACGGGTGTATGAGGACGGCGTGGAGTTTCAGTCGCACCTCGATGGCTCCACCCACTATTTCACCCCCGAACGGGCGATGGAGGTACAGCACGCGCTGGGGGCGGACATCATCATGGCGTTCGATGAGTGCCCGCCAAACCCCTGCAGTTACGAACAGGCACGGGCGGCAATGGAGCGTACCCACCGCTGGGCGGTGCGCTGCCTGCAGGCGCACGATACCGAGCAGGCGCTGTTTGGCATTGTGCAGGGAAGCGTCTACGAAGACCTGCGCGAGCAGAGCGCACGCTTTATCAGCGAACTCGGTTTGCCGGGCGTGGCGATTGGCGGAGTGGCGGTCGGCGAGGAGAAAGAGGCAATACACCGTATTGTGGCGTTCACCACGCCCCTTCTGCCCGAAGAGAAACCGCGCTACCTGATGGGTGTGGGTGAGCCGGATGACATCCTGCAGGCGGTTGCCAGCGGGATAGATATGTTCGACTGCGTGTTGCCGACTCGCCTGGCGCGTAACGCCGCCATGATGACCCGGCGCGGGCGGGTGAACCTGCGCAACGCGCGTTTTGCCGATGAACTGGGTCCGGTAGACCCGGAATGCGACTGTCCGGTGTGCCAGCGCTATTCGGCGGCGTATATCCACCACCTGTTTAAGGCGAAGGAGATACTGGCAGCGCGACTGGCAACCTATCACAACCTGTATTTTTATCAGCGGTTCATGCAGGACATCCGGGAAGCGATTCGCGCAGGAAATCTGGAACAATTTACTGGAGAGTTCCTTCAGAAGTACATGCCGGAAGAGAACCGGCTATCGCGAGAGGAGTGAAATAACGTGATAACACTACAGCAGGTAACCTTGAAAGATGTGCGCAGTTATCCGAAGGTGCGCATTTACATAGACGCTGCGAACCAGCAAATGGCAGCGATTGGCTATACCGAACATGGGCACCGCCACGCGGGGGTGGTCTCGTCGGTGACGCGCACTATCTGCGAGTCGCTGGGTTACACGCCACGACAAACCGAGCTTGCAGCGATTGCCGCCTACCTGCATGACATCGGCAACATGGTCAACCGCAACATGCATCCCGAGGTTGGCGCGATGATCGCGATGAACATCCTCGACGAGATGGGAATGGACCCGCGCGAGATTGCGGTGGTCGCCGCCGCCATCGGCAATCATGAGGAAGACGACGGCACGCCGATCGATTACGCCTCTGCGGCGGTGATTATCGGGGACAAATCCGATGTGCACTACAGCCGTGTGCAGAACCCGCGCCCGGAGACCTTCGATATCCATGACCGCGTCAACCATGCGGTGCAGCGTTCCAATCTATACGTGGAACCCGACAGGCGTATCATCCGGCTGGACCTGGAGATTGATACCACTTTTGCCAGCGTGATGGAGTATTTCGAAATATTCCTGTCGCGCATGGTGATGTGTCGCAAGGCGGCGGAGCAGCTGGAATGCCGGTTCTGTTTACGGGTGAACGGGGTGGACCTGGGATAGCCGGTCGTCAAAGCGGTACAATATTGTTCCCCTCTTTGCAGGACTGCGGTTTCTTCCCAAAAAATGTGATTCGCGAGAAGGAGGGGAACAAGTGTACTTCATGTACGTGGATGAGTCAGGAGATCCCGGGCAATGGGACGCTACCAAGCCAGCTGCGCAGCAGGGCACATCGTATTTCATCTTGACCGGTTTCATCCTCCCCGCCAGTGAGTGGCGCAACTATCTCTCCGCTATGGTGGAGATTCGTCGTCAGATAAAGCTAAAGTATGGTGTTCCTGTACGTGCGGAGTTACGAGGTTCCACCTTAATCAATCCACGTGGCGACACACGGTTGAAACAGTTACCTCGTCGTCGGCGCGTCGCGCTGTACAGGGAGGTGTTGGAGGCAGTTGCGGTGCGGATGCCTGCAGCCAGGGTATTGAACATTTACATTGACAAACTGCAACCACGCTATCCCTCTACATCCAGTGCGGACTTGCAGGTACGCTCATGGACGTTTTTGATACAGCGATTCGATACATTCTTGAAAAGACAGGAGGGTGTATCTATGGGTCTCATCTTTGCTGATGAGACCAATGAAGTGAAGATACGCCGTGTCCTGAGAAGGATGAGAGTGTACAATCCCGTGCCCAGTATGTACCAAGGATACTATCATAATCCCGTACTTCGCGTGGTCGAGGATCCTGTCATCCGCAAGTCTCAGCACTCATACTTTATTCAGGTAGCCGATCTGATTGCACATGCTTTGTATCGCAAAGAACATCGCAAGGGTAGCTATCGTCAGTTCAACATAGACCGACTTTTCGAGGTTATCCGTCCTTTGCTCTTGCGCGAAGCTTCTCGGAGTGACATGGATGGCATAGTGAGGTTGTAAAACAAAAAGCGCCCGCTACTAGCGGGCGTCTTTGGCACGGCCGATGCCCTGCCATGGGGGCAGGTTCGGTCGTGCATCTATAGTATACCACAAATTGGAACGAGGCATTGCGCCGTCTCTGAATCCACAGGAAATGTTTGCGCGAGGGTACAATGAATGACGTGTTGACGGTAGTATGATTTGTGCTATAGAGATGCGTTTACTGGAACTACTCCTCACCAACTTCCGCAACTATGAGAGCCTGCATCTGCAACCGGATGCAGGCTTGAACCTCATCACAGGGGAAAACGCGCAGGGCAAGACCAATCTGCTCGAAGCCATTTATCTGCTGGCGACGGGTAGGTCGCTGCGCGCGGGGAGGGACGAAGAGCTGATCCGCTGGGGGACGGAAGAGGCAACGGTACGTGCGCATATCCAGCGGGAAAGGTTGCTGGACGTGCGGGTAGAGGTTACCCTTTCGCGCAGCCAGTCTCGCGTGGTGAAGGTGGATGGGCAAACTTACCGTGCCGCGACCGCGCTGGGACAGTTTAACGTGGTGCTCTTCAGCGCGATGGACCTGGAGGTGGTGCGCGGGCAACCGGCGGACAGGCGCAGGTATCTGGATGTGGAAATCGGGATGCTCAGCCCTGCGTATGCACGCGCACTGGCAGGCTATCGTCGAGCGCTGGAACAGCGTAATCGCTTGCTGAAAGCCATCCGCGAGGGCGGCGGAGTCATTACTCCCTCCACTATCGAACTGCTGGAAGCATGGGACGAGCAGCTGGTGCGCTACGGAAGCGGTGTCATGATAGCGCGAGAGCGTTTCATCAGCGCCCTGCGTCCGCTGGCACAGGCTGCTCATTCAGAACTTTCCGAAGGGCGCGAGCAACTGGATATTCGCTACGCCCCTGCGGTGGAGGGGCAGGGGGAGCGTGAGCAGACAGCAGAAAGCTTCCGCCAGCAGCTGCACCAGATGCGTGCGGAAGAACTGCGTCGCGGCACGACCCTTGTGGGACCGCAGCGCGACGACCTGCTGCTCCTGGTGGACGGGAAAGAGGCGCGCACCTACGCTTCGCAGGGACAGCAGAGAACCGTGATGCTGAGCCTCAAGCGTGCGGAGTTCGAACTCGTTGTGCAAGAACGTCAGGAACCACCTATTGTCCTGCTGGACGATGTGATGTCCGACCTGGACGACCGACGTCGAACGCAACTGCTACAGATGGCTCTGCGCGGAGCACAAGCCTTTATCACCGCCACCTCTGCCGAGACCTTTCCGCAGGAAATCTTTCGTGCCGCCCGAATGTATCGGGTGGAAAGCGGTCGTATCGAGGTTTTGAAAGAGCATGGCACGCCCTGACTTGATACGGGATATTCTGGAGGAGACGGTCGACGCGCTCGGTCTGCGAGAGAGGCTCCGGGCAATCCGTGCCCTGCTCCACTGGGAAGAGATTGTAGGCAAAACGGTTGCTGCAGCGGCGCACCCCGAAGCGCTCAAAGAGGGTAAAGTTTTCGTCGCCGTGAAGAGCAACGCATGGATACAGGAACTGCGCTTCCAGCAGCAGACCATCCTGCAGCGGTTGAACGAGTACGCCGGTGCGCCCCTCTTCACGGAGCTGGTCTTCCGTGTGAAGCCACGTTCTCGAAAATCCTCCGCGAACGAACCCCAGCCTGAAGAACCTCGTATTGTGGAACCCGAACTGGATACCGCCACTCTCGCGCGCTTACATGATTTGACCGAGCCCATCACCGACGCGGACCTGCGAGCGAAGGTGACCGAATATCTGGTCGCCTACCACCGGCTCACTCAGATACGCAAGCAACTGGGCTGGCGAGAGTGCTCCCGATGCGGATGTCTGCACCCCGGCGATAGCTCAGAGTGCCCCTTCTGTCGGGGAGAGCTGGCTTGAGGGGCAGTGCTGAGCGGCACGCACCTGCCCGTCCAACCATCGCCAGAAACCCTCAGAGAAATGCGCTTCGATATCCAGCACCCAAATCGGGATGTCCAGCAGCATGGGAGGCATCTCCTCCAGCTTCACAGCATCCTTCTCGGTGACCATGATGGTCTCGGCGCCGCACTCGCGGGCGAGGTGTTGTGCTTGCAGGATATCCTCGGGCGTGTAACGATGGTGGTCGGGTAGGCTGTGCGTGCCAACAACCTGTGCGCCCAGGTGTAGAAGCGTCTGTCGGAACGATTCGAAGCTGGCGATTGCGGCGAGGGCAAAAACGCGCTTGCCGCACAGCCAGCTGCCTTGCTGGAGAATGTCGGCATGATGCAACTGGCGGGTGCCCGAAGCAGATTTTTGCCAGGTGAAGCAGGGAGTGCAGGGAAACATCTGCGCCAGATGGGCGCAGAACGCCCTATCGCCTTGCACCAGCAATGCGTCGGCTCGATGCAGGTGTTCCACCGGCTCGCGCAGGACGCCTGCGGGTAACGTCCAGCCGTTGCCGAATGGACGCTCTCCGTCCAGCAACACCAGTTCCACATCGCGGTGCAACTGCCAGTACTGGAAACCATCGTCCAGCACCAGTACATCGCATCCGAACTGTTCGGTGGCTTTGCGAGCGGTTTTTCGGCGATCCTTGCCTACCAGCACCACCACACCGGGCAGTTTGCGGGCAATCAGCAGGGGTTCGTCACCTGCCTGCACAGAAGTTGCGAAGATACGCTCGCCGTCGGACACTACCCCGCCTGCGTGGCTCATGGTGCCACCGTATCCCCGGCTCAGCACGGCTACCCGGAACCCTTTCCGCTGGAGGTGGCGACAGATGGCGATGACCGCAGGCGTCTTGCCCGTGCCGCCTACGGAAAGATTACCCACAGAGATGACCACAGCTTTCGCTTTGTACTGGCAGGACAACCTCCACCAGAGATAGAGTTTTAATCCCACACCATACAGTATGGAAAAGGGCACCAGAAGAACCTGCCACCACTGGAGCCGCTCCCTGTCGATCATGCCGCTCTCCGCTTCTCTCGTTCTTGAGCCGCTGGCTAAACCTGTTGCAAAGTGCTATACTCTTATTCAGAAGCCAATTTCATCCGGGAGGTTCCACGTGCCCGACGACACTCTGGAAACACTCAACCGACGGCTGGCGCGCTGGCGTGAGGCGCGTCGCCTGGTCTCCTCGCGTTGCCGTCACGACCTGCGTGCCCCGCTGACTGCCATTGTGGGCTTTGCCGAACTACTTGGCGATGAGAACCTGACCCCGCAACAGCAAACCTACGTACAGCGCATCCTGGAAGCGACAGACAAAATCGTCAGCCTTCTGGATGAGGTGCAAAAGATTCTCGACGAGGCGGAGCAGGAAGGCTAAGCACTACGCTCCTTCCGCGCGAGTGCGTATACCTTCCAGCACCATTTGCACGTTCTCTTCCAGCTTCTTGTGGATCAGGTTCTTGACCAGCGCACCCAGTAGCGGCACGTTGTACTCATACTCCAGCCGCGAGTGAAAGCGTGTGCCACCCTCTTCCTCCACGAAGCGCCACTCGCCCTCCATCCGTTGCATATCGCCTTTGAGGAGGCGGAAGCGGCAGGTGTGTTCCGCATCGTTCCAGATGTCCTCTTCCGTCCACTTCACGCGCATGTTGTTGAACTCCCGTACCAGCCCTGTCCACTCCGTAATGGTACGAGAGCCGTCCTCGCTCCGCTCCAGCACCCTGACCGATTCCAGGTCGGGCATCACCTCTGGGAACCGCTCCACCTCTCTGGCAACGGCATACACCTTCTCTACCGGCGCGTGAATCCAGATGCTGTGTTCAATCGTGGGCATGGTACTCCTGAACCTCCTGTTGTCGTTACCATTGTAACATGAGTTTTCACGGCTGCGCAACCGGTGGAGGTAGTCAGCATACGGAAGAGAATATATAAGCATCGGAGGATATGGCTCGAGCAACGCTTCTCATCATTTCTGTACAAGGAGGTAGGAAGTTGAGCGCACAGGGTTCGTCTGGAACGTACCATCGCGAGAAGTTGTTCATCGCCAGCTGCATCGCGCTGGTGACCACTGCGATGGCATTTTCCATCCGTGCAGACATCCTCAAGGAGCTGGGAGTCACCTTCAACATCAGTCACGAGCAACAGGGCTTCGTGAACCTGATGGGTATCTGGGGGTTCCCCATCGCTATCCTGATTGTGGGTCCCCTGTGTAACGTTATCGGAATGGGCAGGCTGTTGAAGCTCGCCTGTATCGGGCACATTCTGGGGATTGTCTTCACCATCCTGTCGCCTCAGTATGGGTTCCCCGTACTGCTGGCGTCCACCCTGCTGGTCGGTCTGGCAAACGGCACCGTGGAAGGAGTGATTAACCCGCTCGCCGCTTCCATGTATCCGGAGGACAAGACCCACAAGCTGAACGTGCTACATGCATGGTGGCCCGGTGGGCTGGTCATCGGCGGATTGCTGACCACGGCGCTGGCGGAGCTGTTCCAAGCCAGCTGGCAAGTTCGCATCGGCACCATTATCATCCCCGCGGTCATCTATGGGGCGATGATATGGACAGAGAAGTTTCCGCCCACCGAGCGTGCCGCTTCAGGGGTCTCCACCGCCGAGATGTTCAAGGAGATCCTGCGCCCGGGCGTATTGTTGCTCATGCTGTGCATGTGTATGACCGCGATTACCGAGCTGGGTCCTGACCAGTGGGTTGGCTCGGTGCTGACCGATACGGTGGGCATTCGCGGCATTCTGTTCCTGGTGTATACGGCAGGTCTGATGTTTGTGTTGCGGTTGTTTGCCGGACCGCTTGCCAAAGCCTTCACGCCGGTAGGACTGCTGGCGATTTGTGCTGCGCTGGCGGCAGCCGGTCTGTACTGGCTCAGCCATGCGTTTGCCCCCGGGGTGGCGTTCGCCGCAGCAACCCTGTTCGGCATTGGCAAAGCGTATTTCTGGCCCACCATGCTGGGTGTGACCTCCGAGCGGTATCCGCGCGGTGGGGAGTTCCTGCTGGCGGTGATGGGCGCCACCGGCATGATTGCTGCAGGCATCGCGGGACCGGTGATGGGGCGTATCTACGACCATCATACCATCCAGCACCTGACCCCCGAGATTCGGCAGATAGTGGTAGAGGACAGCAAGTTCAGCCCGGAGAAGGCGAAGGAGATAGAGGATAAGGCACAGCAGGGCGACCCCACCGCTGTGGAGCAGGCGAAGGTGATCAAGGAGGCTTTGCGCCAGGGCGCGGCGATGGCTATCCGCTACGTGGCGATCCTGCCGGTGATTCTGGTCTTTCTGTTCGGCTTGCAGTTCCTGTACTACAAGTCCAAAGGTGGCTACCGCGCCATCCGTCTGGAAGGTAGCGGCGAAGGCGGAGGCGGTAGCGGATAGTCGCACACACCTCTGCCTGTTTTGTAGAATCAACCGGTAGGGGTGAAACCTCATTCGCCCCTACCGCTGTTTTATGTTATGATATATTGGGTATTGCGCAGGATGGAGGAGTCAAAAGGTTCGCATGGCGATTTGGAGAAGATTTCTGGGACGTTTCTCGCGGGATATGGGTATCGACCTCGGCACGGCAAACACGCTGGTGCACGTGCGAGGGAAAGGTATTCTCCTCCGTGAGCCTTCTGTGGTGGCTATCGAGAAAGACACCAAAAAGGTGCTGGCGGTCGGCGAGGAAGCCAAACGAATGCTGGGACGAACGCCCGGCAACATCGTCGCGATTCGCCCACTGAAGGATGGAGTGATTGCCGACTTCGACCAGACTGAGAAGATGCTTCGCTACTTTATCCAGAAAGTACACCGGCGTTCGTGGGCAGCGCCGACGGTGGTGGTGGGCATCCCCAGCGGCGTGACGGAAGTGGAGAGGCGCGCGGTGATGGACGCCTGCAAGAAAGCGGGCGCAAAGGAGTCCTACCTGATTGAAGAGCCGATGGCGGCGGCGATTGGAGCGGGTTTGCCTGTGGGGGACGCTACCGGCTCGATGATTGTGGACATCGGCGGCGGCACCACCGAAGTGGCGGTCATCTCGCTCTCCGGCATTGTGGCAAGCCGTTCTATCCGCATTGCGGGGGACGAAATTGACGAAGCTATCGCTGCCTATGTACGTCGCACCTACAACCTGTACATCGGTGACCGCACCGCCGAAGAGGCAAAAATCCAGATTGGCTCCGCGTATCCGCTGGAAGAGGAGACCACGATGGAGGTGCGCGGACGCGATTTAATCACCGGACTGCCCCGCAGTGCGGTCATCTCCTCTGAGGAGATACGGCATGCCATTCAGGAGCCGGTCAACGCCATCGTGGAGGCGGTGAAGCTGACACTGGAGATGACCCCACCGGAGCTCGCCTCGGATATCATCCATCGGGGTATTACGCTGGCAGGCGGTGGGGCATTGTTGCGAGGGCTGGATTGTCTGATCTCCAAAGAGACGGGAATGCCGGTACATGTGGCGCCGGACCCGCTCAGCTGTGTGGTGATAGGAACCGGCAGAGTGCTGGAGGAGATTGAGACCAACCCCAGCCTGCGCAAAGTGCTCATTGGTACGAATCGCTCTTACTAATCGCGAGCGTGTTCCTCTATGCGCAAACTGTGGAGCGACAACCGGTTTCGGACCATCGTTCTGTTGGCTATACTGGCTCTGTTCGTTGGCATACAGCATCATCGTGCGATGCAGCGAGGAGCAGCGAACCCATTTGCAGAAGCGGTGATGGCTCTGGTGGCTCCTGTGCAGTCTGCTTTGCGTTCCACCGGCAACTTTCTCTCCGATTTGAGTTTTGGAGTGGTGCATGGGCGGCGGTTGCGTGAGGAAAATCAGCGTCTGCAGAGAGAGAGAGAAGCGCTGCGCGCCGCACAGATCGCTCTGGAGGAGGCGCAACAGGAAAACGAGCGCCTGCGCCGCCTGCTGCAGTTTGCCCAGTCCAAGAAGGTCCGCCCTCTGGTTGCGCGTGTGCTGGCGCTCCAGCCCTCTGCCTACTTCCACACATTGATTGTCAACTGTGGGCAGGCGGAAGGGGTGCGCCCACGCATGGTGGCGATGACGGACAGAGGGCTGGTAGGGCTGGTGTACACGGTGACCCGCCATACGGCTCACGTTCTGCTGATTACTGACCCCAATGCCAGCGTGGGGGCGCGGATACAGCGTGCCGAGTCGCGAGCGGTAGGCGTCTGTCGGGGACTTGGGGAAGACTATCTGATATTAACCTTTTTATCCAAAGATGCCGATGTGCGTCCGGGCGACGTGGTGGTAACATCGGGCTTGGGGGGAGTGTACCCCGCAGGTATTCCTATCGGCACCGTCGAACAGGTTCTGGAGCAAAGACAGGCAGGGATGCGTGAGGCGCGAGTGAAACCTTTCGTACAGGCGACGCAGATCGAAGAGATATTGCTCACTCGCGGGGAGGCACCCCCCGGATGAGAGTACCTGTCTGGATGCAACTGGTATTGCTGATGCTACTGGCTACCGCCGTGCAGGGCAGTTTCGCACATCATCTGCGAGTTTGGGGGGTGCAACCCGACCTCAATAAAGTGGTACTGATCTGCATTGCGGTCAATACGCCAGTACACGTTGCCACAGCCTGTGGTTTTTTCTCAGGCTGGCTCATGGGCACGGTGGTGGGGATGTCTGTGGGCAGTTACCTGGTCAGCCGTATGGTGCTGGGAGCAGCACTGGGTCTACTGGAACTGCGCGTTTTTCGCCATAATCCGATTGTCATGGTGTTCTCCGCTTTGACGGGCAGTATGCTGTGTGAAGCGGTGTTTTTCCTGTTCTCACCGCAGCCCAACGTGTCGCGATGGGTGTACCAGGCGGCGGGTGAGAGCATCTACAACCTGCTCTTTGTCCTGCCCGTTGCCGCATGGGTGAGGCGCCTTTTGCCGACAGGCACCGGGCTGGTATACGCATCCTGACGGAACTCACTGAATGGAGGGAACGATGACCACAACGCACGACGAGGGGCGCAACGGAGCGAACCCCTATCAGATGGCACTGGAGCAGCTGGCGATTGTGGCGGAACTGCTGAACCTGGATCCGAATATCCATGAGTTTCTCAAATACCCCGAACGCGAGCTGACGGTGCATTTCCCGGTGCAGATGGACGACGGTTCCGTACGTATCTTCACGGGTTATCGGGTGCAGCATAACCGTGCACGGGGACCTTCGAAGGGAGGTATCCGTTACCATCCTCAGGCGGACCTGGACGAGGTGCGTGCTCTGGCAATGTGGATGACGTGGAAATGTGCGGTGGTAAATATCCCGTATGGTGGGGCGAAGGGTGGCGTCATGTGCGATCCGAAGAAGCTCTCGCTGAGAGAGCTGGAGCGCCTGACCCGACGCTATGCGACCGAAATCAGCGTCGTTATCGGTCCCGAAAGCGACATTCCTGCACCGGACGTGGGCACCGACCCGCAGGTTATGGCGTGGATTATGGACACCTACAGTATGCACAGAGGCTACACGGTGCCTGCTGTAGTCACGGGCAAACCGATATCGATAGGCGGTTCAGAGGGACGCATCGAGGCGACGGGGCGCGGACTGGTGATGGTAGCCAACCGATGCTCGCAGCTGCTGAATATCCCCCTGCAAGGGGCACGGGTAGTCATCCAGGGCTTCGGCAACGTGGGCAGTTCGGCAGCGAAGTTTTTCCACGAGGCAGGCGCAAAAGTCGTGGCTGTGAGCGATGCCCTGAGCGCGGTGTACAATCCCAAAGGGCTGGATATCCCCTTGCTGCTGAAGCATTGCGTGCGACGTGAGGGCACGCTTCCTCAGTATGCGGAGGGCGAGGTGATAACCAACGCCGAGATGCTGGAACTGCCCTGCGATTTCCTGGTACCCGCTGCACTGGGCAATCAGATTACCAGCGAAAATGCTACGCGCATTCAGGCACGGGTGGTTATCGAAGGGGCGAATGGCCCCACCACGCCAGAGGCAGACCGTATCCTGAACGAAGCAGGCGTTTTCCTGGTACCCGATATCCTGGCGAACGCGGGTGGTGTCATCGTCTCATACTTCGAATGGGTGCAGGACCTGCAGAGCTTCTTCTGGAGCGAGGACGAGGTCAACCAGCGTCTGGAGCGTATCCTGATTGACGCCTTTGACGAGGTGGTGCGCACGGCGAAGACACGCAAGGTCGACATGCGCACCGCCGCCTACATTATCGGGGTGGGCAGGGTCGCCGACGCTATCATGACGCGCGGAATCTACCCGTAAGTCTTTGCGTATCTCACGAGGGGGAAAGCATGATGGAAACTCTACTGGAAAGGATAAGCTCCGACCCTGAGGTGTGTCAGGGGTAGCTGCGCCGTACGCCTTGACACTCAACCGTTGAAGAACTTACTCATCACAGGAGGTGTGATACATTGGCACACAAGCTGATTATCATCGGTTCGGGACCGGCGGGTTATACCGCTGCCATCTACGCCGCGCGGGCAAATCTGGAACCTCTGCTGTTTGCTGGCCTGCAACCGGGCGGTCAACTCACCATCACCTCGGAGGTGGAGAACTATCCGGGTTTCCCACAAGGTATACTGGGACCTGAACTGATGGAGCTGTTTCGCCAGCAGGCCGAGCGCTTTGGCACTCAGGTGATATATGACGCTATCACACGGGTGGACTTCTCTACGCGCCCCTTTAAGCTCTGGGATAGCGCAGACAACCTGTACGAAGCGCACGCGGTCATTATCGCCACTGGAGCCAGCGCGAAGTGGCTCGGGCTGGAAGCGGAACAGAAGCTGCAGGGTAAGGGCGTTTCTGCCTGCGCGACCTGCGATGGCTTCTTCTTCCGGGGCAAAGAGGTGATTGTGGTCGGCGGTGGGGACACCGCGATGGAAGAGGCGTTGTTCCTCACCAAGTTCGCCACGAAGGTGTATGTCGTGCACCGGCGCGACCAGTTGCGCGCCAGCAAGATTATGCAGCAACGTGCCTTTGACAACCCGAAAATTGAGTTCATCTGGAACACGGTAGTAGACGACATCTACGATGTAAACGCAGGCAAGGTGACCGGCGTGCGCCTGCGCAACGTGAAAACGGGCGAAACGTGGGACAAGCCGATTGATGGCGTGTTTATGGCGATTGGTCACAAACCCAATACGGAAATCTTTGTCGGGCAGGTAGAGATGGATGAGCAGGGCTACATCCTCCTGCGCAAGGGCACTTACACCAGCGTGGAAGGGGTGTTCGCCGCAGGCGACGTCGCCGACCATGTCTACCGTCAGGCGGTGACCGCTGCAGGCTCCGGCTGTATGGCGGCGATAGATGCCGAGCGATGGCTCGCCTCGCAGGGAGTGGAGTAGGGCAAACACCAGCCGCAGAGCACGCAGAGAGCTCCGTCTCTCGCGCTGTGTACTCTGCGTCTCTGCGGTCACCTGCAGCGAGACACCCATGCAACCCGGCACTGCGATAGGCTGGCAAAAATCTGCAACAGTGCATTGCATTTTGGATGAGAACAGAGTATAATTTACAAGGCTAAATATTTGCAAAGGTCACGGATTCATACCCAATTGTACGGCAAGACAGGTATACTATACTCGTTCTACCATCAATGCAAGGAGTGAGAACAGAGCGATGATTACACTGACCGAGAGAGCAGCCACAGAGATACGCAACATCATGGAGGCGCAAGGCAAGAGCGATGCCATGCTGCGGGTGTTCGTGGCAGGGGGCGGGTGCTCTGGCTTGCAGTACGGCATGGCGATTGATGATATCGTCGACGAGGGTGACCAGATTTTCGATTCGCATGGCGTGAAGATTGTCGTGGACCCGCTGAGCCTTGGCTACATGAGCGGTTCAGAGGTGGATTTCGTGGAGGATAGCCTGGGCGGTGGATTCAAGATCGACAATCCCAACGCTATTCGTTCCTGCGGCTGTGGGCAGTCCTTCGCCACCGACGAGGGGCAGGCTGCAGGCGGCTGCAGTAGCTGCGGGCATTACTAATCGTGGACTATTCCCCGCCTGCTTATCGAAATCGACACTAGCTGTTTTAGGTAGAGAGGAATAGTTAAGGCACCGGTTTTCTTCTTCTTGCTCGCGACGGCAAGGCTTAACCGGTGCTTTTTTATGTTTTCACGCCGGGGATACTGCTGGTTCGAGCAGAGTCAGTGTCCCCGCAGTGGCATCCAGACGTGCTCGTACGCCCAGTGGTATCGTCAGCGGATTGGTGACATGCCCGAAGGGGAAACCGATAATAGCAGGCTTGCCCAGAGGCACGATGATGTCCTGCCAGATTTGCTCGATGGTGAGCGTCTCCGAAGGGTCGCCTGCGTGCTGTTCCCAGTTGGTGATTTCACCGATGACGAAACCTGCTGCCTCATCCAGCACCCCACATCTCTTCAATTGGGTCAGCATCCGGTCTACTGCATAAGGCGCTTCATCCACGTCTTCAAGACACAGGATTTTGCCCTTCGCGTCTATCTGCTCCGGTGTGCCACAGGTGGCAGTGACGAGGCACAGGCAACCGCCAGTTAATTCACCCTCTACGACTCCGGGCACCAGAGTTTGCACGTTTCCCTCGCGCGTGTCGTAGGTACCCAGCGGTTCCGGCTTCTCCAGCAGTTCGAAGAGGTTGTTGATGGTCATTTCCGAAACATCGCGGGCAAGGGTGATAATCATCGGCGCGTAAAAGACCGCCATGTCGGTGTTGCGCAGGAAAGCGATATGCAGGGTGGTGATGTCGCTATAGCCGATGAGCGGTTTGGGGTGAGCACGGATAACATCCCAATCCAGGTAATCCAGAATGCGCGACGCCCCGTAGCCGCCTCGGGTGCAGAGGATAGCTTTCACATCCTTGCGGGCAAACATGGCATTCAGGTCGGCGGCGCGGTCACGGTCTTCACCGGCTAGGTAGCCGCGACGGTCAAAGGCGTGCTCGCCGAAGACGAGCTGGTAGCCGCGTCTTTGAATCTTTTCAATCCCCGGCTGCAACGCTTCGAGGGCTTTATAGCTGCTGGGCGATACCACACCGATGGTGTCGCCCGGGCGCAACGCAGGTGGTTTGATGCGTGGCATGTACCTCGGCTACTCCTCCTCCTCCTGTGTTTCAGTATTCACTGTGGCTGGACTTTCTTCCTGCTGCTCCGCAGGTGGCTCTCCCACTCGCTGCTTCACCTCTTGTAGCGTGAGGGGTGCTTCCCCCACTTTCGCCCGCAGCCGATTGAGCCGTTTGAGCATCTTCTCGAGATGCTTATCGGTTTCTCCCTGACGGTAGCTTTCCTCCAGAGCGGTCTGCATAGCTTGCAGGAACATTTGAGGTTCACTCAGTTGCTCGAAAGCTTCATCATCTGCCTGACGACGCGCCAGGTCGCGAAGATGCTCGGGTGCCTCCATCAACACAGGTATGACGAACACGTGTATCAGCTCCCAGAGCGGATTTGCGCCCAGCAAACGGCGGATGTACGCCGAAATCGCCAGTGTCACCGACAGCGCCAGGGCGCCAGACAGCACAACCAGCATCAGGTATCTGCTCCAAACCCCTTGTTCGATGTAATGACGCACGGCAAGGATGGCTAACAGACGCGGAGATACTTGTTCTAGCAGGTCTTGCCTTATCCACAGGTTATCTTTCCGCCAGCGCAGGTTGTTCTCTACAGAAGGCTCTTCGTCGGGAGGAAAGACAAAAACCTTCGGCTCTACCCCCATAATCCGCGCCCAAAGCAGATAAGTACGCAGCCACTGCATGAAAGGATGGGTGCTTTCCAGAGGCTGAGATTCGGGCTGACTTCGCTGAGCACTTTGGGTTTCTTCCATAGGCAATCTGATATCCTGACCTGATCTACCTTATTATACTCGTCGGGAGGGTACCGGCGCAGGAACTCGCCCTTGTCCGTCCTGTGCTTTGGGCCACCTCGCGATCGGTGGGAGGTGTGCCGGACTGCACATAGAGCATGCAGGTGCACAGCCACTGGTGGAACTGTGCGAGGTCGTGATGGATTGCTACCTGGTGGAGGTGAGTGACCAGCCGTTCCATTTTTATCCATTTGACCAAAAAGGGGCGAGCGGATTCGCCGCTCGCCCCGTATATCGACGGGTTAACGGTCGTCTTTGCCTGCTGGAACCGGTTCGGCGGAGGTGGTTGCCAGTTCCACCTGGTCCACGATAGAGCCTCGCTTGCTCCAGTAGACCGCGAACGCCAGAGCCGCCAGCGCGACCAGCACAATCGCCGCACGAGCAGCAGGAGCAATCGGCTGAATCACCACCGGCGCAATCAGAATGCCTACCAGGTTCATCACCTTGATCAGCGGGTTCAGGGCGGGACCGGCGGTATCCTTGAACGGGTCGCCGACGGTATCGCAGATAACGCCTGCCTTGTGGTACTCAGTACCCTTACCGCCGAACAAGCCGTCTTCGATTTTCTTTTTGGCGTTGTCCCATGCGCCACCTGAGTTGGCAAGCAACACCGCCATGAGCTGCCCCGTGAGGATAGCCCCTGCCAGATAGCCTCCCAGCGCTTGCGCACCCTTCACCGGATCGCTGAAGCCCATGCCAAAGCCTACTAGCACCGGCAGAGCGATTGCCAGCACACCCGGTCCGAGCAGCTCCTTCTGTGCGGCGGCAGTGACGATAGCCACGCTCCGTCCGTAGTCGGGCTTTTCGGTGCCTGCCATAATGCCCGGTCGCTCACGGAACTGCCGGCGTACCTCTTCAATCAGCTGGAACGCAGCACGCCCCACCGCCTTGATGGAGAACGCGGAGAACAGGAACGGTGCTGCGCCACCAATCAGCAAGCCGATGAATATCTCCGGCAAGTCCAGCGGCAATCCCTTGCCCACCAGCTTCGCATCCTCCACAAAAGAGTGGAACAGGGCGGTTGCCGCCACGACCGCTGTGGCAATCGCAAAGCCCTTGGTCAGCGCCTTAGTGGTGTTCCCCACCGAGTCGAGGCGGTGTACGATGCGGTCACCGCTCAGGCGACCGGGCACCACCTTCTGCTCCTTCAGGGCACCAGACATCTCGAAGATGCCATTGGCGTTGTCGGAGATGGGACCGAAGGTGTCCATCGCCAGGATGAAACCGGTGGTGGCAAGCAGCCCCAGACCGGTCAGCGCGATGCCGTAGAAGGAGAGGATGGCGCCACCGAACTGCTCGGGCGGGAAGATGAATAGTGGCGTCAGTAGAGCCACTACTATCGCGCCCACCGCCCACACACTGCTTTCCAAGCCGGTGGCGAAACCCTCGATAATCATCGTGGCGGGACCGGTTTTAGAGGAGTAGGCGATTTCGGTAACAGGTTTCTTCTCGGTAGAGGTGAAGTACTCGGTGAGGCGTTCAATGAGCAGCGCCATCACCAGACCGGCGGCATTCGCGAGGAAGAACCGCCACCAATCCACCTGCGTACCGCCCAGCTCCGGTTTGAGGGCAATGTCGTTCATCAGGAAGTAGCTGACGACGGCGAACCCAGCCAGAGCGACCCACCACGAGATGTTGAAGCCCACATTGATGGGACGCATGGGGTCCAGGTCTTCGCGGTCAGCTCCGCGCACGCCCAGCACGCCGATGATAGAGGCGATCACGCCCACCGCACGCACTAGCAGGGCGTACACGATGAGTTTCAGCACCGCCGCACCGGTCAGGACACTGGCGGTCGCGGCGCCCAGGATAATCGCCGCCACAAGGGTAACCTCATAGGACTCAAACACGTCCGCCGCCATACCGGCGCAGTCACCGACGTTGTCGCCGACGTTGTCGGCGATAGTGGCGGGGTTGCGCGGGTCGTCTTCGGGGATACCCGCCTCCACCTTCCCCACCAGGTCCGCGCCCACGTCGGCTGCTTTGGTGTAGATACCACCCCCCACGCGCATGAACAGTGCAGCGAGGCTACCGCCGAACCCGAAGCCGACCAGCACCTTCATCGCATCTTCCTTAAACAGCAGGAAGATGATAATCGCGCCCAGCAGCCCCAAACCGACGGTTGCCATGCCCGACACCGCGCCTGCACGGAAGGCGGTTTCCAGTGCGCCCTTAAAGGTGGTGAGCGCCTGATTAGCGGTGCGCATATTGCCCTTGACCGCCATATCCATACCCACCACACCGGCGAAGTACGAGGCGCCAACGCCCATGAAGAACGCTATCGCCACGCCGACGGCGAGGATGGGTTTGTCGGAATAGACGGGTGTGTACAGTAACCACAAGCCCACCGTAATCAGCAGCACGAACCAGATCATGGTCTTCGCCTGCCGTTTCAGGTAGGCATACGCGCCGTCCTGAATGGCACGCCCGACCTCTTGCATTTTATCGTTGCCAGGACTTTGCTTCAGCGTCCACGCGCGCAACCACAAGCCAAACCCTACCGCTAGCAGAGCGAACAGCAGCACCACCCACAGCACCATACGCTCGGTAGGACCAAAGGGGGGAAGTTCGATGGCTTCAGCGGCATGCGCTCGTGAGACGGCTAGCAACGCAAACAGCGTAGACGCCCAGAGAGCAACGCTCTGGCGTCCCGCTCGTATTGTCAAAAGCATCGCTGCCTCCTGTCCTCCTGTTATTTTCGTCGAAGTGATACCGTGTTGAGCAAGAGGTGAGTTTGGCTGGATAACAAACTCACGCTGTTATTATATGCTGACTTTTGCTGGATGTCAAGCCGAACGGATGGGGACAATATGCGGGAAGAACGGTAACAAGTTCTGAGCGTCGGTGTCATCGGTGGATGAGCGTCTCTCGCTCCGAGCAACCTCATCCACTCCGGGATACCTTCCCCAAAACCCGCAATTTTATGGAACAACCCTCTGGTAAGAGATTGTCACAGAAAGGATGTTGCGGTGCAATGGCTTTACGGGCGGCATCAACGCATCACGAAGAGCGTGTGATTCGTCAGATTCAATGGGCATTTGGAGGTATCGGCGCTGCGGTCGGCGCCATAGCGCTGTTCCCTGTTCACCCCTTTGCGGCTGTGGCGGGGAGCCTGATGGGAGTTCTCGCCAGTGTGCTGGTGGCATACCGCAGAAGCGTGGTGGCTCTGGCACGCAAATGGTCGCTGGAAGACCCCCCGCGCACTAGCCGGATGGCGTTTGCCTTCTATCTCGCTGCTTTGAAGTGTAGCCATCTGGACGACATCAGCCGAACCCGCCTGGAAAGGTGTCTGGTAGAGGCAGACGTGGGGTCGGGTGTGTTCTCCACAGGTCGGGTGGAAGTGTACCGCCGTCGTTTTGCCGTACAACCCGATGACCCCGGCCCAGCGTTTCTGCTGGCGGCAGCCTACAAGCAGGGTTGGATCCCGCAGGATGAGCAGATGGTACCGGTATGGGTGCGGGTCGTTCGCGAGGAGTGGAAAGAGCATCCCCTGTGGGAGCGGTTCGGTCTCTCGCGTTCCAAAATGCTGGAGGAGCTCTCCAACCTCATCGTGCACGAGGGCAACGTCACCCCGGAGTGTGTGGATGTGGTCTCGCGTGCCTACACCGAGAACCCCCGTCACCAGGGATGGCTCACCTATCTGGCACGCGCGTATCCCCCTCGTACCGACCCGCAGGCGTTGAAGGTGTACTATGCCTTCTTCAAACATGCACCACGCGATGCTGCCAACACGCACTTTCTGGCGGGGTGGGTGGCAGACCACGTGCAGGGCAAGCCATGGGAAGCGGAGGTGTTGCGTGCGGCAATCGCCCTGGGCGGAGATTCCCGCAGCCGCTACGTGGAAGCGCTGGCAAGGTGCCAGATGCTGATGCAGTGTTATGACCAGGAGACCCTGCCGGTATACCGTGAAGCGTTCGCCCAGAAGCCCGATGATACATACACTTTCGCTGCGCTGGTACTCGCCCTGTCACACAACAAGGTGTATGATGAGCAGGCAGAAGAGCTTTACCAGAGAGCGTTAAAGAGCGAAAAGACGCTTGCGCCTGTGCTGGAGGAGATAGGCGGCGATATCCTCGAAGTGCAATCCGCAATGGCACATTGCCTCGCCCAGCGTGGAGTGCAAACGAAAACAGCTATCAGCCTTTACGCCAAAGCGTTGGAGCACAATCCTTCCGATGCAGCCATCGCATACGCCTATGCCCGAGCTCTGACGAAGGCGGAGGACTACTCCCGGAAGGCGATGGGAGTGTACGCCGTTGCCCACAAAAACTACCCGGACGATACGGAAATACTGGTCGCGCTGGCAAAGGCGTATGCGCAAAACGGCGTGACAAACCACGAAGCCACCTATGTCTACCAGAAGGTGTTGCACGCCCGCAAAGAGTGGCCCGGCATGTGCGAAAGCGTCGCCGCGCTCTATGCGAAGGAAAAACGCCCTCCCGAACTGGCGTTACAGCTCTGGAAGCGTCTGGCGGAAGAGCAGCCACAGAATGCCCAGGTGCGCAAGTGGATAGCCGCGGAGTATCTGCGCCGTCGCGAAACCAAAAACGCCCTTGCCTACTACCAGCAGGCGGCAGAGATTGCTCCCGATGACTTCGAAGCGCAGCTGCACACGGGCAAACTCCTGCTGGAGTATACCAACGACCTTACCAGTGCGTTGCAGGCGTTACAGGCAGCCGTTGCCCTGCAGCCGTTGCACCTGGAGGCGAATCTACTTCTCGGGGATGCGCTGGCGCGGCTGGAGGTGTATCCCGCCGCCTTGACAGTGTTCGAGCATGTGCTGGATAACATCGACAGCGACAACGTCCACGCGCTCACGATGGCAGCGCAGATGAAACACCTCACCGACCACGACGTGCTTGCGTCCGCCAAAATGTATGAACGCGCCGTCACCCTGGACCCGGAGAACGTGCAGATATGGAAAGAGTTCGCCGAGTTCAGCAAGGACCACGGCATGGTGGACCGAGAGATACGTGCGCTGGAGACCCTAGCACGTCTGGATCCGCGTGAAAGCGCGCACCACGTGCGTCTGGGAGAGCTCTATATGCTGGACGGAGACTTCCGACGTGCGGAGGAGCATCTCCGACAGGCGATTGCACTGGGTGCGCAGGGCACAACGGTGTTTACTCTATTGGGCGAGGTGGCCACTCGCGTGCGACGTGGCGCATGACGGTGTGCCGTCCTACCAATCTCCTGCCCGATTTGGTATACTAAAAAGAAAGCCCGCAGGAGTGGAACGATGGCACATCACATACGCGAGGGTCTCAGCTTCGACGATGTATTGCTGGAACCGCGCGGTACGGAGGTAACCCCTGACCTTGTGGACACTTCTACTCGCCTGGTCGGAGACATCGTGCTGCGCGTGCCCATTGTCAGCTCGCCCATGGATACCGTGACGGAGGCGCGCATGGCTATTGCCATTGCGCGAGAGGGCGGGGTGGGCGTGATACACCGCAATATGAGTATCGAGAGGCAGGCGGAAGAGGTAGATAAGGTGAAACGCTCGGAGCACGGCATCATCGTCCACCCCATCTCGCTGAGCCCACATGACACCATCCGCGATGCCCTCGCCATCATGGAGCGCTACCACATCTCCGGTGTGCCTATCACCAATGAGGAGGGCGTGCTGGTAGGCATCCTCACCAACCGGGACATCCGCTTTGAGCAGAACTTTGACCGCCGCATCGAAGAGGTCATGACCAAAGAGGGGTTGATCACCGCACCTGTCGGCACTACTCTGGAACAGGCGCAGGAGATACTGCAGGAACACCGCATCGAGAAGCTGCCTATTGTGGACGAACACTTCCACCTGCGCGGGCTGATCACCATCAAGGACATCCTGAAGATTCGCCAGTATCCCCAGGCGACGAAGGACAGCAAGGGGCGGTTGCGCGTGGGCGCGGCAGTGGGGCCCCTGCGCCAGACGCTGGAGCGGGTGAGTGCTCTGGTAGATGCAGGAGTGGATTTTGTGGTGGTCGACTCGGCGCATGGGCATTCTGCAGGGGTGCTCAACGCGGTGAAAGCCATCAAGCGGGCGTTTCCAAACTTGCCGGTGATTGCAGGCAACGTGGCAACCAAAGAGGGTACCCGCGCGCTGATTGAGGCAGGAGCAGACTGCATCCGCGTGGGCATCGGCGCAGGCTCGATATGCACGACGCGGGTCATCGCAGGGGTGGGCGTGCCACAGCTCACCGCCATCATGGATTGCGCGGAAGAGGCGAACAAGTATGGCATCCCCACCATTGCCGACGGCGGCATCCGCTGGTCCGGTGACATCACCAAAGCGCTGGCGGCAGGGGCTTCTTGCGTGATGGTGGGCAACCTGCTGGCGGGAACCGAAGAGGCACCCGGTGAGGTCGTACTCTATCAGGGGAGGGCGTATAAGGACTATCGTGGCATGGGCTCTATCGGTGCGATGCAAGGAGGAAGCAGTGACCGCTACTACCAGCAGCGCGCCGACCGTTTCGTCCCGGAGGGCGTAGAAGGGCGTGTCCCCTACAAGGGTCCCGTCTCCGAAACCATTTACCAGCTGGTGGGCGGAGTGCGTTCCGGCATGGGCTATCTGGGCGCAAGAACGCTCGAAGAGTTGCGACAGAACGCGCGCTTCATCCGTATTACTAATGCGGGATTACGCGAAAGCCACCCGCACGACATCTGGATTGTGAAAGAGCCACCCAACTACGCTTCCGGTTGGGGCAGCGGGCAGCTTTCGTCAGAAGAATAGCTGCGGATGGAGGAGTATGAACAGCATCAGGATGAATCGCGTGATGTTCGCGCTCGCCGTAGCAGGACTGATTGTGGCGAGCCTGCTGTGGTACTGGCACGTACAGAACGCCGAAATCCCCTGTACGAACGCCGGTTGCGACCGGGTCGCACAGCATCCTGCGTCTCGCCTGTTGGGCATACCCACGGCCGCTTACGGGACGCTGTTCTACCTGTCCTTTGCACTGTTGTGCGCCTTGAGACCCTCTGTGCCTGCAGAGTACCAGAGGTTGGTCGCACACCTGCTCTTGCTCTGGGGCACTGTGGGCTTTGTGGTCTCGGTGTACCTCACCTACCTCGAACTGTTCGTCATTCACGCGATTTGCCAGTGGTGTGTAGCTTCTGCTATAATTGCCACGGCATTGTTTGTGCTCAGCTGGCTGGCGTGGCGACAGCCGCAGTTACTCACCATACCATCTGAGGCATAGAGAGGAAAAATGAAGTCGGAGACACGTTTTCTGCTCATCATGCTGGGGCTTGTTCTGGTTGTAGGCGCAGGATTGGCTGCGCTGAACTATTACACCCGCCCACCACAACCGCCTCCGGTCAAGGAGACAGAACTGAAACTGAACGATGTGGTCGCTTCGGGCAGACCTGAAAAGGGCAATCCCAGCGCCGATGTGGTCATTGTGGAGTTCAGCGACCTGCAGTGCCCCTCCTGTCGTCGTGGAAGCGAGGCAGTAGAGCAACTCCTGCTCAAGTATGAGGGCAAGATTCGCGTGGTGTATCGACACTACCCGCTGGATATCCACGAAAGGGCGATGCTGTACGCTCAGGCAGCGGAAGCAGCACATCGGCAGGGCAAGTTCTGGGAAATGCAAGACCTCATCTTCAATGAACAAAACGCCAACGAGAAGCGTCTGGAAGAGTTCGCTCGCTCGTTGGGGTTCAATCTGGAGCAGTTCCGCAAGGATATGAAGAGCAAGGAAGTGATGCAGGCGGTTGTCGAGGACCTGAGCGCGGGCAGACGTTTGGGAGTGACTTCTACGCCCACCTACTTCCTTTTTGTCGGCGATAAGGGGCGAATGATACAGGGCTATACCAGCCTGTTGACAGAAGTGGACAAGGTGATGGAGGGCGCCTGATTGACTTTTCGTCCCATTCTCGGATACAATACGCATCGGTGCAGGAGGCATCGATGCAACACGCGCCGCAAGACCATATCCGAAACTTCTGTATCATTGCGCATATCGACCACGGAAAGTCCACCCTTGCCGACCGCATTCTGGAGTTTACGGGCGCGATCGACCCCCGCCAGATGCAGGAGCAGGTGCTGGACCAGATGGACCTGGAGCGCGAGCGCGGCATCACTATCAAGATGACCGCCGTGCGCCTGACTTATCGTGCGCGCAACGGGCAGGAGTACGAGCTGAACCTGATTGACACGCCGGGGCACGTGGACTTCACGTACGAGGTGTCGCGTAGCCTCGCCGCGTGCGAGGGCGCGCTGCTGGTAGTAGATGCCTCGCAGGGCGTGGAAGCACAGACCATCGCCAACGTCAACCTCGCCATGAATAACGGTCTGGAGATTATCCCTGTCATCAACAAGATAGACCTGCCCGCCGCCGACCCCGAGCGCGTGAAAGAGGAGATCGAAAATATCCTCATGCTGGATTCCTCCGAAGCCATCCTCGCCAGCGCGAAAGAGGGCATTGGCACCGAAGAGATTTTAGAGGCAGTGGTGCAGCGAGTGCCTCCTCCGCAAGGTAACCCGGACGCGCCCCTGCGCGCGCTCATTTTCGACTCGCACTTCGACCCTTACCTGGGCGTAGTGGTGTATGTCCGCGTGGTGGACGGGGTAGTGCGCCCGGGCATGCGTATCCGCTTTATGTCCACCGGGCGCGAATTCGAGGTGACCAGCGTGGGCTTCTTCACGCCGCGCCTGCAGGAGGGCGACGAACTGCGCACAGGAGAAGTCGGCTACCTCACCGCAGGCATTAAGACCGTCGGTGATACGCGCGTGGGCGATACCATCACCGATGCCGAGCGCCCAGCCGAAGAGCCTCTGCCCGGCTACAAGCCGGTCAAGCCAATGGTGTACTGCGGGCTGTATCCGGTGGATGGCGAAGAGTTCTCCGACCTGCGCGACGCGCTGATGAAACTGCAGCTCAACGATGCGGCGCTGGTGTTCGAGCCGGAGACCTCTGCCGCGCTGGGTTTCGGATTCCGCTGCGGCTTTCTGGGCTTGCTGCACATGGACATCGTGCAGGAGCGTTTAGAGCGCGAGTTCGGTCTCTCGCTCATTGCCACCGCGCCCAGCGTGGTGTACCGCATCACCACCACCAAAGGCGAGGTCATCCTGCTGGATAACCCGGCACACTGGCCCCCACCCACAACCATTGCCACTGTCGAAGAGCCTTATATTCGTGCTACCATCTTTGTGCCCAGTGAGTACGTGGGAGCGATGATGGAGCTGGCGATGGAGCGACGCGGCGAGTTCGTGAAGATGGAGTACCCCTCGCCGAATCGCGTGCTGCTTACCTACGACCTGCCTCTGGCGGAAATCCTGCTGGATTTCTATGACCAGCTCAAAAGCCGCTCCAAAGGCTATGCCTCCTTCGACTACGAACCTATAGGCTACCGGCAGTCGGACCTGGTGAAGCTGGATATCCTCATCAACGGCGATCCGGTGGACGCCCTCAGCTTCATCACCCACCGCGACCGTGCCTACAGCCGTGGGCGCGCCCTGGTGGAGCGGCTGCGCGAGGTGGTGCCACGCCAGCAGTTTGAGGTGCGCATCCAGGCAGCCATCGGCAGTAAGGTGATTGCGGCAGAGCGTATCCCCCCCTTCCGCAAGAACGTGTTGGCAAAGTGCTACGGCGGCGACGTGACCCGCAAACGCAAGCTGCTGGAGAAGCAAAAAGAGGGCAAAAAGCGCATGAAGCAGCTGGGCAATGTGGAGATCCCGCAGGAAGCATTCCTCAGCGTGCTGAAGGTGGCGGAGTAGCACTTGCATTTTCCTCCCCTCTTTGGGTACTATACCAAACACTAAACGCTTGTTAAGCAAAAGGCAGGTCATGGCGAAGTCTTTCCCCTCGCGCAATCAGCAGGCGCAAATGCGTCGGCAGCAGCTGATAGACGCTGCGCTCCAGCAGTTCGCCGAAAAGGGCTACGACGGAGCGTCTATCCGCGACATCGCCCGCGCCGCAGGCGTCACCGAGGCGTTGGTATACCACTATTTTCGCAATAAGGAGCACCTTTTTGAAGAAGTGCTCAAGGCACGCAGCTTTGCTCCCGTCCTCCGAAAGGTACTAGACGAAGCAGGCGATGCCCATCCCGCAGAGGTACTGCACCGCATCCTAGAAGAGTTTCTGGATATGATGCGGCACAACGCCTCTATGGCACGCATGTTCATCATCGAATTCATGCGCAACCCCGTGTGTGCCCGCTATTTCCGCGCCATGGCGGAAGACAATACGGCGAACCTCACCCGCTACCTGCAGGAACAGCAACAACGCGGCGTGTTTCGTGCCGATGTGGATGCGGAGGCGGTGGCGGGCATGTTACTGGGGATGGCGTTTGCGCTTTTCTTCACGTGGGGACAGGCTCCCGAGCGTGAGTGGCAGCAGCGAAGGGAAAAGTTTCTGAAGTATAGTGTGCCGATGGTGCTGAGAGGTTTGTGGGTGGAACCGGTGTCCGCCGCAGAAATTGAACGTTTGTTCAATCAAGAGCATGCAAAGTGTTGACCAGAGCGATACGTTTGTGGTACACTTCTGCCGAACGCATGATTCACATGATTTGCATGAATCACATGAGGCAGGGGGATGGTATGCATGGGCGAAGGGATTACAGTTTCGAAGAAGCCACCTATGGTATGGTGACGGTCGGCGAGCGGGGACAGATGGTGATACCGGCGGAGGCGCGTCGGGAGCTGGGTATCGAGCCGGGCGACAAGCTCATTATCATGCGCCATCCGATGTACGCCGGCTTCATCGCCTTTAAGATGCAGTCGGTGCGTGAGTTTCTGGAGATGTTCGAGCGAGAGGTTGAGCGATTGGAAAGCCAGTTTGCGCAATCAGGAGGTGAGCAGGAGTGAAAGTGTTTCGCTCCCTTGCAGCAGGGGTGTTTCTGGTGCTGTCGGCAGGGGCGTGGGCGCAACAGCAGCCGTCTGCGTTCACCCTTCAGGACAGTATCCGCATTGCGTTGCAGAACAGCCGTAGCTTGCGAAGTGTGTTGCAGGACGAACGGAAAGCCAACGCCCGGGTGCGCGAAGCCAAAGGGGCGGGGTTACCCCAGCTGGACGTATCGGCGAACTATCGGCGATTGGACCGCGTGCCGAAGGCAAAGTTTCCCTCTTTTGACCCCACTAGCGGTACTTTCACTTTCAACGAGATAGAGATTCAACCCATCGATTCCGGCACAGCGACGGTGAGCCTGAGCCAGGTGATCGATGTGAGTGGAGTGGTGCGCACGGCGACCGACGCTGCTTCACTGTATTCGCGCATTGCCAACCTGGATGTGCAGCGTACGCGCAACGAGGTGGTGTTGCAGGTGAAGCAGGCATTTTATGACGTGCTGCGTGCGCAGGAACTGGTGAAGGTAGCGGAAGAGGCGTTGCAGAACGCGGAGACTCGTCGCAGGCTGGCACAAGCAGCAGTAGACGCTGGCGTTAGCCCGAGGCTGGATGTGATGCGCGCTGACGCTGCCGTGTCGGCGGCACAGCAAGCGGTGATTACCGCACGCAACGCCCTGCAGCTGGCGAAGGCAGCGTTCAATAACGTGCTGGGCAGGCGTGTGGACGAGCCTGTGGAACTCATTCCTGCCGACGAGCCAGAGCCGGAACAGGCGGATTTTAACCAGTATCTGCAGGAGGCGCTTTCCAAACGCCCAGAGTTGATTCAAGCCAATCTGGGAGTGTCGCTCTCCGAAAAGCAGATAACCGCCGCCAAGCGCGACCAGCTGCCCAGTCTTATCGTGCGTGGGCAGTGGGACTTCAACCTCAAAACCTCTACCTTCCAGCCTCGCGAGTCCAGCTTCACGACCATCGCCGCGCTGCAGTTCAAGATTTGGGACAGCGGTCAAACGCAGGGTAGAGTGGAACAGGCGCGCGCCGATGTGGACAAGGCGAAGGTGGCTGTGGAGAACGTGCGCGAGGGTATCGCTCTGGAGGTGCGCAGTGCCTACCTGAGCTTGCAGGAGGCTCGTGAGAAGGTGGTGGCGGCGGAGAAGGGGCTACAGGCAGCCACCGAGAGCCTGCGCGTCGCCCGCGTGCGCTACGAGGCGGGCGTCTCCACGCAGCTGGAGCTGAGCGATGCCGAGCTGGCGTATACGCAGGCGGAGCAGAACCTCGTCAACGCGCGCTATGACTTGCGCGTGGCGTGGGCGCGCCTCGAGAAAGCGATGGGCAGATATGCACAAACACCATAACGAGAAGAAGAGAAAGGCGAATTCACAAAGGAGGGGCATGGCAGTGTACCGGAAGGCAATTTTCACGGGGTTCGCCCTGCTGGGTCTGGCAGGATTGCTCGGTGGATGCGCGCGTCGCGCGCCGGTTTCTCCTGCCCAGCAAGCTGCTGCGCCTGCAACCGCCGTAGCGGTGGTCAGTGCACGCACAGGGGATATTCCCTTTACCATCTCCGTCACCGGCTCCTTGCAGACGCTGGATGATGTGGTGCTCTCTGCAAAGGTTCCGGGCAAGATCGCCAGGGTCTTCGTGCGCGAAGGAGATGTGGTGACGGCGGGACAGATACTCGTGCAACAGGATACCAGCGACCTGGAAGCGCAGGTGCGCCAGGCAGAAGCGGCGTTAAAATCGGCGCGGGCGCGGCTGAAGCAGGCGGAAACCGCCCTCGAACTGCAGCCCACTCAGAACGAGACCAGTCTGCGCCAGGCGGAAGCTGCGCTGGAAGCAGCAAAGGCTCGCCTGAGAGCGCTGGAGACAGGAGCACGTCGACAGGAACGTCAGCAGGTGGAGCAACAGGTCGCCTCGGCAAAGGCGAATCTGGAGAACGCTCAGGCGAATCTGGAGCGGGTGCGTCGACTGTATCAGCAGGATGCTGTGCCCAAGCAGCAGCTGGATGCTGCTCAGATGGCATACGACATCGCGCTGGCGCAGTATCGCACCGCTCAGGAGCAGCTGAGCATGGTGCAGGAAGGTCCGCGCCAGGAAGACATCGACGCCCAGCGTGCGCTGGTCAAGCAGGCAGAAGAGGCAGTACGTCTGGCGCAAACGGGCAACCTGCAGCTGCGCGTGCGTCAGGATGAGGTCAATGCGGCGAAAGCGCTGGTGGCGCAGGCAGAGGCTGGGCTGTTCTATGCTCGCCAGCAGTACGACAGCGCGTTCATCCGTTCCCCTATCAGCGGCACGGTGGCGATGCGTGCGGCGCAACCCGGGCAGATGGCGGGGGCAGGGACGCCCCTGGTACGCATTGTGAACCTCAACGCCATCTTCTTCGAGGCGCGCGTCTCCGAGACGGAGGTGCGCTATGTTCGGGTGGGGCAATCGGTCACCGTCACGGTAGATGCCTACCCGGGTAAGCAGTTCCGGGGTACGGTGAGCCGAATCTATCCCGTTGGCTCAGAAGGTTCGCGCGATTTTATCGTGCGCGTGGACATGCAGAACGAAGGCGGTATGCTCAAGCCGCAGATGTTCGCACGCGGCGAGATACTGGTGGACGTGCACCGCAACGTCGTGCTCATTCCCAAAGACGCCATTCTCACCCAGGACGGCAAGCAGGTGGTGTTTGTGGTGAAGGAGGGCGTTGCACGACGAGTAGCGGTGCAGACGGGCTACATCAACGGCGTCAACGCCGAGGTGCGTGGTATTCCGGCGGGCGCGCAGGTCGTGGTACAGGGTCAGGAGAACCTGCGCGACGGCGACAAGGTGCGCGTGGAGCCGTTGCAAACCGCCGAAGCGGCGAGCGC
Source organism: Armatimonadota bacterium (assembly GCA_026003195.1). NCBI lineage: Bacteria > Bacillati > Armatimonadota > Armatimonadota bacterium. Next base: position 554,182 of record BPGU01000004.1, on the reverse strand, counting down.
GGGCGGTTCCTAATTCTGGCAGGGAGGAGAAGCAAGCATGTGGCTGACCAGTATAGCGATACGGCGCCCCGTTTTCATCCTGATGGTGTTTTCCGCCCTGGCGGTGCTGGGATGGACGGCCGCCAGCAGGATGCGCGTGGAGCTGAACCCGAGCGTGGATTTCCCGTACGTCATTGTTACCACAGTGTACCCGGGCGCAGGTCCGCGCGAAGTGGAAACGCTCATCTCGAAGCGGATTGAGGACGCGGTGAACGGTATCAACGGCGTCAAGAATGTCACCTCGGTCTCCCAAGAAGGCATTTCGCTGGTTGCCATCGAGTTCAACCTGGGTATCGATTCCAGTCAGGCAGCCGCCGATGTGCGTGAGAAGGTGGACGCCATCCGCGCCTCTCTGCCCCGTGAAGCGCTGTCGCCGTCCATCTCTAAGGTAGATATCAATGCCTTCCCGGTACTCTACTACGGCATGTCCAGCGACCGTCCCACCAAGCAGTTGCGCTATATCGCCGAGGAGATCGTGAGCAACCGGCTGGCACGTGTGCCGGGTGTGGCTTCGGTGTCGATAGTAGGCGGCGATGTCCGTGAAATCCGTGTAGAGGTGGATCAGGCGCGCCTCGATGCCTACGGGCTGAACATTATGCAGGTGGTGCAGGCGTTGCAGGCGGCGAACCTGAACGTGCCCAGCGGGCGAATCGAGGAAGAGCGCCACGAGTACGCCGTGCGCGTGGTGGGCGAGTTCCAGAACCTGGACCAGATACGCAACGTGCGCATCCCCGTCACTAACCGGATGAACCCGATGGGTGCGCCCAATGTGCTACGCCTCGCGGACGTGGCTACCGTCAGGGATGACGTTGCCGAGCGCACCGAAGGGGCACGGGTGAACACCCGCAACACGGTAGCTATCATCATTACCAAAGCCGCCGATGCGAATACAGTGGACGTCTGTGAAGGCGTGAAGCGCGAAGTAGAGCGGCTGAAGAGGGAAATACCCCAAGATATCGAGTTCGTGCTCACCCAGGACGAGTCCAAGTTTGTTCTGGAGAGCCTTACCGACCTGCGGGTAGCGCTCTTTCTGGCGATATTCCTCGCGGTGACCATCGTGTATCTCTTCCTGCACAATATCCGCGGTACGTTCATCGTCTCGCTGGCGATACCCACCTCTATCATCAGCACCTTCCTGGTGATGTACGGCTTCGACTTCACGCTGAACACGATGACCATGCTGGCGCTCTCGCTGGCGGTGGGTATCCTGGTGGACGACTCCATCGTGGTGCTGGAAAATATCTTCCGCCACCTGACCAAAGGTGAAGAACCTGCCGAAGCCGCGCTCAACGGACGTTCGGAAATCGGTCTGGCGGCGATTACCATCACGCTGGTAGACGTGGTGGTGTTCGTGCCCATTGCCTTCATGGGAGGCATTGTGGGACAGTTCTTCCGCGCATTCGGTATCACCGTGGCGACCGCTACCCTCTTCTCTCTGTTCGTCTCGTTTACGCTCACGCCGATGCTGGCGTCGCGATGGTTCCGTGCAGGCGAGGAAATAGAGGCAAAGCGTGGGGTATTTGCGGCGTTTGACCGTTTCTACCACGCGCTGGACAGGCTCTATCGGCGCATTCTGGAGAAGGCATTGCGTCGTCGCTGGCTGGTCATCGGCATCGGAAACGGTTTGCTGCTGAGCATCCTGCTGATTATCGCCGCTTCGCTGGTGGGCAAGAGGTTTCTGATACCCGCCGCATTTGTTGCAGGCTTCACCGCGTTGTTTGGTTTCCTGTTCTGGCTGCTCGCCCTGATATGGCGCAGTAACCGCAAGCCACTCTTCGTCGCCGGATGGGGCACGTTCATCATGGCGGGCGCTTTCTTCCTGTCAGGCTTGCTGGGGAGCGCGATAGGACGACCCTTGTTGCCGTTCCGCTTTGCGCCCGACCAGGATCAGGGCGTCATCCAGATCTCTGTGGAGATGCCAGCGGGTACATCGCTGGAGACAACAGACCGGGTGCTTTCGCGTATCGAAGAGGTCATCTATAATACTCCCTCCATTCGTCGCGATGTGGAGCATATGTTCACCAGCATCGGCAACACCACCGCGGGCATATTCGGCACCGGCGGACGGGGAGCGCAGTACGGCGAGATACAGATTACCTGTGCAGAGAAACAGGCTCTGGGAGACAAGTTGACAGGGTGGCTTCCCTGGGTGAAACATCCCTACCTGCGCACCCGCCCCAGCTCTGAGATTGCCGAGGAGATACGCCAGAAGATAGGTACGATTCCCGGCGCGAAGATTAAAATCAACGCGGTTTCCGGTTTCCGCGGCGGCGCAGGTGCGCCTATTCAAATAGAGCTGACCGGGCAAGACGCCGAACTCCTGGTGCGTACCGCCGAGCGCGTGATGGCGGTGGTATCGTCTATTGAGGGTGTTGTGGACCCCGATATCTCGTGGAAGCTGGGCAAGCCCGAGCTACAGGTGCGCGTCGACCCCGACAAAGCGGCATCGGTAGGCATGACGGTCGCACAGGTCGCTTCCGCGCTGCGCACATACATCGAGGGCAATACCGATACCAAGTTCCGCGAGGGCGGTAAAGAGTACGACATCCGCGTGCAGCTGACAAAGGCACAGCGTGAGGACGTCAACACGGTCAGCGATCTGGTCATCGGCTACTTCAGCGGACGCCCCGTGCGCCTGTCGGATGTTGCCAGTGTGGAAATGACCAGCGGTCCGACCAAGATAGACCGCAAGAACCGCCAGCGACTGGTCACCTTTACCGCATTCCTCAAGCCCGGCTACGCGCCAGGCAATATGCAGCTGGTGATCGACGAGGCTCTGGCAAAGGCGAATCTACCACCGCCCGGTGTGCAACTGAAGTGGTCTGGTGAGATTCAGTTCCAGCAGGAAGAGGGCGCATACCTGGGACAGGCACTGCTGCTGGCTATCATACTGGTGTACATGCTGATGGCAGCGTTGTTCGAATCGCTGCTGATGCCGCTGACCATCATGCTCAGTCTGCCACAGGCGATGATCGGTGCGCTGTTGGGACTGATCATCACCGGCAACTCGCTCAACATTGTGTCGATGATCGGTATCATCATGCTGATGGGGCTGGTGACCAAAAACGCCATCCTGCTGGTAGACTATACCAACACGTTGCGCAGTCGTGGGCTGCCGCGTTTGCAGGCGTTGCTGGAAGCCGGCCCCACCCGTTTGCGCCCGATTCTGATGACCACCTTTGCGATGGTGTTTGGCATGTTGCCTGTAGCTCTGGCAATCGGGCGTGGTTCCGAGTTCCGCGCGCCTCTGGGTATCGCAGTCATCGGCGGGTTGCTGTTGTCTACCTTGTTGACGCTGGTGGTCATTCCCTGTGTGTATACGGTGTTCGATGACATGGGCAACTGGATTGCGCGTACGATATTCCGAAGGGGCATCTACCCGAAGGAACAAGTGCCCGTGCGCGAACCGGAGGTTGTCGACTGAAATCAGCCACTCTTTAGCCCTCTCACCCCCCTTTCCGCGTGGAAGGGGGGATTTTTTCTCGCCCGATACCCGGCGATTCGCCCCATCCCGCCGCAGGATTGCTCCGGTGAAAAGCATAATCTTTCGGCGGGAGGTGCTGCCATGAAGTTTTCTCAAGGTGTCTGGCTCATGCGCGAGGGCGTGACGCCCCATTACGCGGTGCATGTTCACGACTACGAGCACGACGGCAACTCACTGACCCTGTACGCGCCAGACAAATGGGTGAGCAGTCGGGTGGCAACGCTGGACACGCCGCTGCTGACGGTCAAGCTCTCCTCGCCTCTTGGGAACGTCGTCCGCGTGCAGATCTGGCATCATCAGGGCACGCCAGTGCGCCACCCGCACTTTGAAGTACAGGAATTCCCCGCTCCTGTGGTGCAGATAGACGAGGGTGAGGGATTCGTCGCGCTGACCACGGGACAGTTGACCGTGCGTGTGCGCACGGAGGGCGAGTGGCTGATGGAGTTTCTCGACGGTGGAAAGAGGGTTACCGCTTCCGGCGCGAAGAGCATTGCCTGGATGGACACTCCCGAAGGACACTTTATGATGGCGCAGCTGGGACTGGGCGTCGGCGAATGCGTGTATGGACTGGGCGAGCGGTTCACCCCGTTTGTGAAAAACGGGCAGGTGGTGGAGATGTGGAACGAGGATGGAGGCACCGCCACCGAAATCGCCTACAAGAATATCCCCTTCTACCTCACCAATCGCGGTTACGGCGTGTTCGTGGCACACCCGGAGAAGGTCTCTCTGGAGATTGCTTCCGAAAACGTGGAGCGTGTGCAATTCAGCGTGCCCGGCGAGTATCTGGAGTACTACCTCATCTACGGACCGTCGCCGAAAGAGGTGATCCATCGCTACGCCGCGCTAACGGGACGCCCCGCCCTGCCACCGGCATGGTCGTTTGGGCTGTGGCTCAGCACCTCCTTCACCACCGATTATGATGAGCAGACGGTCACATCGTTCATCCAGGGAATGGCGGAACGCGACATTCCGCTCAGCGTGTTTCATTTTGACTGCTTCTGGATGCGCGAGTTTCACTGGTGCGACTTTGTGTGGGACAAGCGCGTCTTCCCCGACCCGGAAGGGATGCTGCGCCGTCTGAAAGAGCGCGGTCTGCACATCTGCGTGTGGATGAACCCCTACATCGCACAGCGTTCACACCTGTTTGAGGAGGGCATGGAACGCGGCTACCTGCTGAAACGCCCAGACGGTAGCGTCTGGCAGACCGACCTGTGGCAGGCAGGCATGGGTATTGTGGACTTCACTCACCCCGAGGCGCGTCAGTGGTTCCAACGACAACTGCGCCAACTGCTGGAAATGGGCGTGGACTGTTTCAAGACCGACTTCGGCGAGCGCATTCCCACCGATGTGGTCTACCACGATGGCTCCGACCCGGTGCGAATGCACAATTTCTACTCTTACCTGTACAACAGGACGGTGTACGAACTGCTGACCGAAGTGCGCGGGGAGGGCGAGGCGGTGCTCTTCGCGCGGTCAGCGACGGCGGGCGGACAGAGGTTCCCTGTACACTGGGGCGGCGACTGTACCGCTACCTACGAGTCGATGGCGGAGACGCTTCGGGGCGGGCTGTCGCTGAGCCTGTGCGGGTTCGGCTTCTGGAGCCACGACATCGGTGGTTTTGTGGACACGGCTCCTGCCGACCTGTACAAACGCTGGTGCGCCTTCGGGTTGCTCTCTTCGCATAGCCGACTACACGGCAGCAGCTCCTACCGTGTGCCCTGGCTGTTTGATGAGGAAGCGGTGGAAGTGCTGCGTTTCTTTACCCGGCTGAAGTGCCGTCTGATGCCCTACCTGTATCGCCACGCGGTGGAAGCGCACGAAGAGGGAATCCCCATGATGCGGGCGATGTTCGTGGAGTTTCCCGACGACCCCGGTTGCGACACGCTGGACAGGCAGTACATGCTGGGACCGAGCCTGCTGGTAGCGCCCGTCTTCTCGCCCGACGGTACAGTGGATTATTACCTGCCCGCAGGACGCTGGACGAATCTGCTGAGTGGACAGGTGGTGGAAGGCGGTCGGTGGATACGGGAGCAGCACGGTTTCCTGAGCCTTCCGCTGATGGTACGCCCCAACTCGGTCATCCCGATGGGCGCAGTAGACGACCGACCCGACTACCACTACCCCGACGGCGTGACCTTCCACGTTTTCGAACTGGATGACGGAGCAGAGGTGGAAACCGGCGTACCAGACGTGAAGGGGCGAATGGTGCTGGTGCTACGTACCCGACGCGAAGGCGAGCGCATCACCTTCTGCGCCGAAGGCGACACTCAGAGGTGGAGAGTGCTTCTGCGCAACGCGCAGCCGATTCGGGAGGTACAGGGCGGACAAGCAATGGTTACAGGAGAAGGCATCTGCATTCAGCCAGCTGATGGAGCACAGACCCTGGTTGTGTTCGTATAGCTCACCCGGCTCACTGCAAACCCGAATCTGAGGTATAATCTCTACCGACAATGGACGTTCCTCGTTTACAGGAGCTGCTGGAACCCCTCCGCGCGCTGTCCAGCGTGCGCGCTGGCGCTCATCTGCTCTCGCCTCAGTCCCATCGCACCGAGTTCACCGATGTTTCGGGGAACCTGCTGCCTTTACTCATTGCTGCTTCACTTCGGGAAGACAGTCCGCTGCTGTGTGTGCTGGTGGCAGATACGCAGAGAGCAGAAACGCTCGCGCTGGACCTTGCCGTGCTGGGTGTGCCCGAAGAGCAGATAGTGGTGCTGCCTTCGATACTGAGCGAGCTGTTTGAAGACACACCGCCCGATTTGCATCTCATCGGTAGCCGCATCGAGTCGCTGTGGAAGGTCGCTACCGGGCGGGCGAAGGTGTGGATTACCACTCCCCAGAGTCTGCTCGAACCGACCTTGCCCCCCGATGCATTGCGTAAAGCCACCTTCACGGTGCGCAAGGGCGAGATGGTGGATATGGAACATCTTCTGCGCCGGCTGGTGCAACTGGGCTATGAGCGCGAGGAGATGGTGGCACAGCGCGGGCAGTTCAGCCGACGCGGGGGCATTCTGGATGTTTTCCCCGTGCATGCCAATGAGCCGGTGCGCATGGAGTTCTTCGGCGATGAGATAGACCGCCTGCAGCCCTTTGACCCCGACTCGCAGCGCGCTACGTGCCATCTGAGCGAGTGCACGATGACGCCTGCTCGCGAGGTGCTCTGGGATAGCGCAGATGTGGAAGGGGCAATCCGCCTCCTGTCGCAGATGCTGGAGGAGACACTGGCGCAACTGGTCGCAGAGGGCAATGAGCGTGCCTCTCAAGATCTTCGTCAGCGTATCGAAGACGACCTGTTGCGCCTGCAAAACCGCGTGGCGTTTGAGCGACTGGAGCACTACATTGCACTGTTGCATCATGGGGTGGATGTACTGCAGTATTTGCCGTCCGACTGCTTGCTGGTTCTGAACGAGCCCCTGCAGCAGCAAGCGGTATATGCCTCATCTAGCAGAGACTCGCTGGATGTGCTGTCGCACAGGGTGAAGCGCGGCGAGATGTTACCGATAGAAAAGTTATGGCACAGCCTGCCGTTTGCGGTGCCTCAACCTGAGGGGTTTCCCTCCGTCCTCAAACATCTTCTGGATGGTCGACAATGGGTAGCGTTCAGTAGTATTCCCACCCCACAGGAGCTGCTTCCCAAAGCTCGCGAAGAGGAACTGACCGCCCGCGCCCTGCCCGGGTACAGGGGGCAGTTATCCGCGCTGATGGGCACGCTGCGCAACTGGCTGGAGAGCGGATGCACCGTGGTCGTCGCCACTGAGCAGCCGCACCGCGTCCGCGAGATTTTGGAGGAACACGACCTGTTTCCTGCCGACGAGCCTGTCGAGGGAGAACAAGGCGCGCTGGTCGTGGCGCACGCCCGTCTGTCCAGCGGTTTTCTGTGGGAGAAAGCACGGCTGGTGGTACTGACCGATGCCGAGCTGTTTGGTGCCAGCAGGGTACGTATCCTGCGGCGGCATGTGCATGAGGGCATTCCTCTCTCCTCTATCCTGGACCTGCGTCCGGGCGACTACGTGGTGCATATTCATCACGGCATCGGCATCTATCGGGGTATCGTGCAACGCGAGGTGCTGGGTGTGCGCCGCGATTACCTGCTGATCCAGTACGCTCCGCCCGACACCCTGCTGGTTCCCGTTGACCAGATTGACCGCCTGCAAAAGTATATCGGTTCGGAGGAGAATCCACCCGAGATACACCGTCTGGGCGGCTCGGAATGGGCGATGACCAAACGGCGTGCGAAAGCGAAAGCGCGTCGGATGGCGGAGGAGTTGATACGCCTGTACGCCGCGCGTGAGGCGGCAGAACGCCCACCGTACAGTCCCGATACCCCCTGGCAGCAGGAGATGGAGTCGGCATTTCCCTACGAAGAGACACCCGACCAGCGACGCGCTATCCTGGATGTGAAGCGCGATATGGAGGGCAGTCGGAAACCGATGGACAGGCTGATATGCGGCGATGTGGGCTTTGGGAAAACGGAGGTGGCGATACGCGCTGCGTTCAAGGCGGTCATGGAGGGCAAGCAGGTTGCAGTCATGTGCCCGACCACCGTGCTCGCGGCACAGCATTACAACACCTTCCGCGAGCGGTTCGCCGCCTATCCCATTCGGGTGGAACTGCTCAACCGCTTCCGCTCCCCCAAGGAGCAGAAAGAGGTGGTGGAAGGGCTTCGTGTGGGAGCGGTAGACGTGGTCATTGGCACGCACCGACTGCTCTCTAAAGATGTGCGGTTCCACAACCTGGGATTGCTGGTGGTGGACGAGGAACAGCGTTTTGGTGTGGCACAAAAAGAGCATCTCAAACGCCTGCGCACGCAGGTGGATGTGTTGACACTGACCGCTACTCCTATCCCACGCACCCTGCACATCGCGCTGGGCGGTTTGAGAGCGATGAGCGTGATGAACGATCCGCCATTTGGACGGTTACCCATTCGCACCATCGTACGCCCCTACGATGACGACGTGGTACGCGAGGCTATCCTGCGCGAGCTGGAGCGCGGCGGACAGGTGTACTACGTGCATAACCGCGTGCAAAGCATCTACCATGTCGCCCAGCATGTGCAGGAGCTCGTGCCCTTCGCGCGTATCCGTGTGGCGCACGGGCAGATGCCTGATGAGGAACTGGAAGAGGTGATGCTGGGCTTCTATCATCACGATTTTGATGTGCTGGTATGCACCACCATCATCGAGAACGGGTTAGATGTACCGAATGCCAACACGCTGATCGTAGAAAGGGCGCACCGACTGGGGCTGGCGCAGCTGTACCAGCTGCGAGGGCGCGTCGGACGCAGTGACCGACAGGCGTACGCCTACTTCTTCTACCGCAACGACGCCCGGCTGGACGAGCGTGCCCAGCAACGGCTGAACGCTCTGCGCGAGTTTGCAGGGTTGGGATCGGGGCTGAAACTGGCGATGCGTGACCTGGAGATACGTGGTGCGGGCAACTTGTTAGGTGCGGAACAGCACGGCGCAATGATCTCCGTAGGCTTTGAGCTGTACGCCGAGATGCTGGCGGAAGCCATTCGTGAACTGCGCGGTCAACCGGAAGAGACCTTCTTCTTGCCGCCCGTGGACGTGCCCGTGAACGTTTATATCCCGCCTGCCTACATCGCCGACGAGTCGCAACGCATCTTCTTCTACAAGAAGATGGCGGCAGTGCGCAAAATGCAAGATGTGGAGGAGATAGAGGCGGAGCTGCGCGACCGTTTTGGACCGTTGCCGGAGGTGGTGCAGAACGCACTGTGGCTGTTGCGCTTGCGCTTGCAGGCAGCGCGAATCGGCGTCGCCGAGGTGAAGGCAGATAAACAGTGGGCGAATATCCGATTCCAGAGCCATGTTCGGCTCACGCCGCAGGCGGTTCGGGCACTGACCCATGTGTATCGCCAGCATCATTTCACGGGCGAGGGGGTGCGATTATCTCTGATGGGCAGCAGCTCGCCACTTGCCGCTCTGGGGGATATGTTGGACCTGCTGGAAAACGCTCTTCGACAAACGCAAAAGGTGTAGACAGGAGGAGTAGAGCTTCCATGAAACGGGGTTTCCCACAGCCTGTTTCGCGTGACTTGAACCAGCCTCTGAGTGCGTACGCTCAGCGCCGCATCATGGACTTTACGGTGCTTATCCACCGACAGGTACTCGCGCACTCCACCGAAATGGCGGAAGCATTGCAGGAGCTGGAGAAGCAAATCCGTCAAATCATTCGTGCGGTTCCGCCGGAGCCTCTGCGCGAACTGCGTCGCGTGCGCATCTGGCTGGAATGGGAGAACAATCCCCGCGGCGCGGCAGAGTACCATCCCTCCGCCGAGTGGCTGCGTGAACACGGTTACAACCCTGAAAAAGCAGGGAACGTGGAAATCAACAACGCCCGCAACTTTGTCCAGTGGTCGCGGGGGGAACAGCCCTGGATGTTACTGCACGAACTGGCTCACGCCTACCACCATCAGGTGCTGGGCTATGAGAACCGGATGGTGCTGATTGCCTATCGGCACGCTATGCAACGTGGTCTCTACGAGCAAGTGGAGTATATCCGTGGGGGCAAGCAAAAAGCGTATGCGACCACCAATGTGCAGGAGTACTTTGCCGAGCTGTCTGAGGCGTACTTCGGCAAGAACGATTTTTACCCCTTCACTCGCGAGGAACTGGCAAGACACGACCCGGTGGGGTACAAGATGATAGAAAGAGCATGGCAGGTCTAGCCGCTCCGTTTACCCTTTTCCACCAGCAGCTGGTGCAGCCACTTCGCTCCTTCGGGCGGCAAGGGGGGATCCGGGTCCTGGGAATAGTCTATCCACTGGTCATATCGCCCCACCTCGTAGCAGCGGTTGACCAACTCTTGCAGGTCGAGCAGCACATCCTGGTCGGTAGGGCGCAGAGGGATGGCGATTGGGGGTAACCTCTGGTTGAGAGCAATGGGATAGACCTCGCGCTTTTTCGGCTGCCAGCTGCGGAAGACGACCACAAAGTAAGGGGTATGGCGCTCCGGCGGGATATTTCCGAACGGGATACTCAGCACCCATTGACCGGTACGCAGCAGGTCAATCTCTACCAGGTTCACACCCGCCTCAAGAACCCCTCTCTGCTTGCGCAGGTAGACATCCTGTCCCTCTCCCGGCAGCTTCTTGGCGATGCTGAGCACCTCGATGACGGTAATGACCCTTCCACCCGACAGGTCTACAATCTCGATGTAGGTCTCGGTAATCGGTTCTTCCTCGACCTCAATAATAAGCCGCTCAGTCTTTACCTCTTCCAGCACGGCGGTAGCTGTGCCTCCTCCGCGCACGGGTTCTCGCGTTTCAGAGACATGCACATCGGGATAGATGATGCGGCGGATGCCGTCATGAGGCACGTCTACATACACACGCTCCTCGATGCGTGCCACCATGCCGGGTGGAAGCTGCCCCTGGATGGCATCGCACGCATACACAATCAGGCGCGAATGCACGTCCCGCCAGTAGCGTTCCAGATATGGGTTCATACCGGGAAAGGGGTTCATACTTGTATTATACCTTATCTCTGTATCATCAGCGTGCGAGAGAGGCGGGCGGCGCGGTCGGGAGGCATGAGGGCGAGGATTTGCGCTACCTGTCTCTGCTTCATGCGACGCAGCAGAGGTACTACCTCGCGGTCATCCATCTTCTCGAGGATGCGTACCGCCTCTTCAGGTTCCATGTTCTCATACACCTTTGCCACCCAGCCAATCTGGCGATTCGCGGTGTCGGCAGCAGGGGCAGATGGGGAAGCGGATGCGGACACCTGTGGGGCAGGGCGGGGCATCTGCACAGGCTGTGCAGGAGAGCCGGAGACGTTGCTGGAAGGTTTTTGCTCCTTCGTGTCGGCGTGAACTACCTGCTTGCGGGGAAGTAGTCCTGCCATGCGTGCAAACTTCGCCAGCGCAGGACTCTTCGCCGTCAGCTTCGCCACAGGGATAATACCCATCTTCGCCAGCCCGTATGGAATGCCCAGCAGTATCAGCAAGACTACCAGCACGATCAGCAACCGCTTCATCGCTGCTCACCCTGCCACAGCTCCATCACCCGCTGCACGAATTGCTGCGTCTCTGCATACGGGGGAATGCCGCCATACTGACGCACCGCTGGACCGCCTGCGTTATACGCTGCCAGCGCGAGGCGTGCGTCGCCGAACTCGTTCAGCAAACCGCGTAGCAGGCGCACCCCTCCACGCAGGTTTTGCTCCGGATCAAAGGGATTGCTCACCCCCATCGCCTCAGCGGTGCGTGGCATCAACTGCATCAAGCCCATCGCCCCTTTGGGCGAGACCGCACGGGGATTTCCGCCCGATTCCACCTGCACCACCGCACGCACCAGCGCCTCGTCGACGCCTTCCTCCTGCGCCACACGCGCTATCAGATCGCTGATGGTGGTCGGCAACATGGCAGCTGTTCCTCGCTGCGCCACACGCAATGCTTGTGCAAACGCGGAAGATGCGTTGGTAGGAGGGACGGTGGATAGCTGCTCCACGCGCTGCCACAGGGCGTGCATCCGAGCCACCGCCTGTGCGTAAAGGCTACTCACGCTCATCACCTCCTGGGTGCATCGTCAAAACGCCCGGCGAGAGTACAGCCCGTACTGTCGCCAGGTCGTCCAGCGCCATCTGCTCGGCGCGTAGCATCTCCTGACGCCACTGCTCATACTGCTTCTCGCGCAGGCGTTCCAGTGCCTTACGTTCGCGCTGTGCCTCTATCACAGCCTGCCTCTTCTCTTCCATCACCTTTTCTGCCTCCGCGACCCGCTCGCGCTGTGTCTCGATACGCTCCTCTAAAGCCGACAGGTACGTCTGTTCCACCTCCAGCAGTTCGACTGCCAGATGCTGGTGGCGGTGCGAACGATGCAAACACGCTTCGCGTTCGGCAAGCAACTGGTGCAACACAGTCTGTTCGTGCATCCATTGAGCTTGTGCTTCCGCAAACGCACGTATCGCCTGTTCTTCCCGCCTCTGGCGGAAGTCTAACACCTTCTGAAGCGAGAACTCAAACCGCCGCATGGTGACTTCAATCGTCGAACAAGGTCTTCAATCGCTGGATGGTCTGCTCTAACGGGTATCCCTCCAGCTTGCCCTGCTGCAGAAACTCGCGCACCTTGCCGATATAGCGCAGGGCATAGTCGATATCCGGATTGCTACCCTGCTGGTATGCGCCGATGTTGATCAGGTCCTCCGCTTCGGTGTAGTTTGCCAGCACCTTGCGCACCTGTGCCGCCGCCTGCTGGTGCTCCTGATCGGTGATCTGTGGCATCACGCGCGAGACACTCGACAGCACATCAATGGCAGGATAGTGGTTGCGGTGCGCCAGCGTACGCGACAGCACAATATGTCCGTCCAGAATGCCTCGCACGGTATCGGCAACGGGTTCGTTCATGTCATCGGCTTCCACCAGCACAGTGTACAGCCCCGTGATGGTTCCCTTGTCCGACGTGCCCGCGCGTTCCAGCAGACGGGGCAAGAGGGCAAATACTGACGGTGTGTAACCGCGCGTGGCAGGAGGTTCCCCGATAGCCAGTCCCACTTCGCGCTGCGCTAACGCCAGGCGTGTGACCGAATCCATCATCAGCAGCACATCCAGCCCCTGGTCGCGGAAGTACTCCGCGATGGTGGTTGCCACCATTGCTGCCTTGATGCGCAACAGCGCGGGCTGATCCGACGTCGCCACCACCACGACCGACCGTTTCAAACCCTCCTCACCCAGGTCCTCTTCCATGAATTCGCGCACTTCACGCCCTCGCTCGCCGGTGAGGGCAATGACGTTCACGTCCGCGCTGGTATAGCGGGCAATCATGCCCAGCAGGGTACTCTTGCCGACACCCGACCCCGCGAAGATGCCGATGCGCTGCCCTTTACCGACAGTCAGCAACCCGTCAATCGCCCGAACCCCCAGACTGATGGCTTCGGTAATGCGCTTGCGTGTCAGGGCGTTCGGGGGCTGGCGGTTGACCGGGTAGAGTGTTTCCGGGGCGATGGCGGTGCCGCCGTCCATCGGTCTGCCCAATCCATCCAACACGCGCCCCAGCAGACACTCTCCGACAGGTACTTTGTGCACCATGCCTGTTGCGACTACCTGGCTGCCGGGGGTGATGCCTTCCATCTCGCCCAGAGGCATGAGTAGCACCCGGTTTTGCCGAAAGCCGACCACCTCTGCAAAAATCGGTGGGCGCGTGCGCTGAAAATGAATCTCGCACACCTCACCCACACGCGCTGCGGGACCGATGCTTTCGATGACCAGCCCGATCACCTGTTGCACCCGACCATGTACCTTAATCGGGTCCAGCAGGCGTAATCGCTCCCGCGCCGCCGACAGGTCGGGTGATGTCAGTGGTGTGAGATTGGTCGCACTGTCGGACATTTTATGCTGCACCATGCCTGAGTTTGCCGTGTTAAGATGCCTGCTCTGTGTCTCTCAGCGCTTTCTCCACCGATTGCATCTGCGTGCGCAGGGAGGCGTCTATCGTACCGCTGGGCGTCTCGATAATGCAACCGCCGCCGCCCACGCGCTGGTCGTCCACAATCTCAATCTGCCTGGTACCATCGCACACGGCAAGGAAGTCCTCTCGGTGCTCACGGGCGATTTGCAGGTCATCGGGATGTACGCGAATGCGCACATGTTCGGTGTCCGCCACACGTCTCAGCGCGTGCTTGATGATAGACAGGGTGGCTTCGCGTCGAGCCTGTATCTCCTCGCGCAGTACCTTGTGGGCGATTTGCAGCACGAGGTCTATCACCTGAGGCTCCATCTGCTGCCACAGTCTTTGTCGCTCGGCGAGAACGGCGTCCACCAGCTTTTGCACTTCTCCACGCAGGGCTTCCACTTGCTGCTGATAGAGCCGCAAACCTTCCTCGCGCCCTATTTGTAAGCCCTCTTCGTAGCCCTTGCGCACGGCATCCTGACGCATCTGGTCTGCCTGTCGGTGCGCCTCAGCCAGCACGCGCTTCGCCTCCGCCAGCAGTTGCTCGGGGCTGGGACCCTCCGGCTGGGGTTCTTCCTCCTGCGGTTCGGAAGTGGCTTGCACCACACGCAGCGGGGAACCCACCCAGCGGGTGAAGCGCGCGACTTGTTCGCTTTTGAGCACCTGGCCCAGCATCGGTTACACCACCATCTCTTCCGCACCACCGCTGCCACGCGCAATGACAATCTCCCCGGCTTCCTCCATCCGGCGGATGATGGCGACAATGCGCTGCTGGGCTTCTTCCACGTTGCGCAGGCGCACGGGACCCATGAACTCCATATCCTCTTTGAGCATGTTGGCGGCACGCTCGGACATGTTCTTGAAGATGCGCTGTCGTACCTCCTCGCTGCAGCCTTTGAGCGCGAGCGCCAGCTCCTTCATATCCACCTCTTTCAACACCGCCTGGATGGAGCGGTCGTCCAGCTGCACGATGTCCTCGAACACGAACATCATCTTCTTGACCTCTTCCGCCAGCTCGGGGTTGGTTTCGGAGAGGCTGTCCAGTATCATGCGCTCGCTGGTGCGATCTATCCAGTTGAGCAGTTCTACCAGCGCCTTCACACCGCCTGCGGTGGTGAAGTCCTGCGAAATCACCGACGAGAGCTTGCGCTCCAGCACCTTCTCCACCTCGCGAATCACGTCGGGGGGCGTGCGGTCCATGATGGCAATGCGGTGTGCCACCTCCGCTCGCAATTCGGGAGGAAGCCCTTGCAATACCTGCGCCGCCTGATTGGGGGGCAGATATGCCAGAATGAGCGCGATGGTTTGCGGATGCTCATCCTGGATGAAGTTCAGCAGCTGGCTGGGGTCGGTCTTCTTGATGAAGTCGAAGGGCACAATCTGCATCGCCTGAATGACGCGGGTAATCAGCTCATTCGCCCTTTCGGGACCAAAGGCGTTCTCCAGCACCTGTCGGGCGTGCTGCAGTCCACCCTCTGCGATATACTCCTGCGCGACGCAGAGCTCGTGAAACTCCTGAATGACCCCCTCGCGCACCTCCGGAGAGATTTTGCCCATGCGAGCGATTTCGAGGGTAATCTGCTCCACCTCGTCTTCGTCCAGGTGGCGCAACACTTTGCCCGCCGTGTCGGGTCCCATCGCCACAATCATGATTGCGGCTTTCTGGCGATGCGTCAGTGAGGGTGTCGCTGTACGTGTTGCCATTATCGTTCATCCTCCGCCAACCAGCCTTTGATGAGCATCGCTACTTTCTCCGGTTTCTGGTTTGCCAGCTGAATGACGCTTTCCAGATTCACATCCACACGCTCGCGAATCGGGGTAATCTCCACATCCTCTTCTTCGAGCAGAGTCTCCTCACCGCTCCTTGTTCTGCGGGCCATGGCTGCCGCCGCTTCGCTTGCAAGCTCACCAGCTTCCTCGCCAGATACCTCAGCCTCTTCCGGTACAGCGCCTCCCGGCAGTGACATCACGACACCCTCAGGTGTTTGAGCCACGCGCGCCGGTCGGAGCGCCTTCGCCAGCAAGAGCAACACAATCAGCAATGCTGCCAGAGGCAGGTAACGCAGGGCGGTGTCTATCAGCTGACGGCTGGCGAACTGCTTGCGGGCGGCTTCTGCCTCTTTTGCCAGCGTGTTGTCGAAGGGGATGCTCTCCACAATCACTCGGAATCGGCGGTTGGGGTCACTTTGGTCCGCGCCAACTGCGCCTTCCAGAAAGGTGCGCACCTTCTGCACCTGTTCCTGCGGCACAGAAGCGTCCACCATTGCCGCCACCGACATGCGTACTACCTTGCCAGGCGTCTTGACGCGGTGGATGGTGCTCTGACCCACCTCGTAGTTCGTGGTCGTCGAAGAGTGCTTGTACTCGCCGGGTGTTCCTGCAGGTGCTGTGGGATAGGTGGGTACCCCTGCGGCGCTGCTGCCCCGCGGGGCTGCGCCTCGCACGGTCTCTTCGGTGCGTGTTTCGCTAATCGGCGTGCCCTGTCCCTCAGGTCCGGTTTCAATCTGCTTCTGGTTGATTTCCTCGCGGTCCAGGTCCAGCTCGGCAGTTACGGTGAGCCGCGACTTCCCTGGACCCAGCACAGCGTCCAGCTGCTGCTGGAGCTGGCGTTGTATGGTTTCCGCGTACGCACGCTCCAGTTCCAGCTTGTTGCTTGCCACACCGGGCGCCATGTCCGAAGCCTGCGAGCCATCCCAGAGCAGATTGGCATATTCATCCACCACTGAAACGTTATCTGGCGACAGCCCCGTCACGCTGCGGGACACGAGGAAGACGATAGAAGCAATCTGTTCACGGGTGAGTTGCTGCCCCGGCTTCAGGTCCACCATCACACTCGCCTTGGCGGGCTTCTTCTCACCGACAAAAGGTGAATCGATAGCGGGGGTAATATGCACACGCGCACCTGCCACTGGCTGCAAGCGCGAGATGGTATTCTGCAGAGCCTCTTCATGGGCGATCCGAGTGGTCTCCTGTTCCACGGTCTGTGTGGTGCCGAAGCCCAACTTTTCCAGACGGCTATAACCCAGCGTGCCCTGATTGGGCAAACCCTCTGCGGCGAGCGAGAGCAGCATCTCGTCACGGTGCTGTGCTGGCACCTCAATGGTGCTGCCTCCTGAGGAAAGGCGATAGGGAACCTTCGCCTGCTTGAGGCGCGCGACGATGGCTCCGGAGTCCGACGGCGATAAACCGGTGTATAGCACGTCCCACTCCGGCTGTGTCGCCCAGAAGGAGAGGGCTATCATCACGATGACCAGCCCCGCCGCCGATGCGATAGCAATCAGCCGAGTCTGACGGTCACTGGTTTGCCACCACTCGCGCACGCGCTCTATCATCGGCTATACCTGCATCCGCATGATTTCCTGATAGGCTTCCACAACCTTGTTGCGCACCTGTACCGCCAGCTGCAGGGCGATAGAGGCTTCCTCCGCCGCGGTGACCACACGTATCAGGTCATCGGTCTCACCCGCCGCAAACTGTCGAGCCAGTTCGGCGGAATCGAGCTGCATCTGGTTGATCTTGTTAAAAACACCCTGGAGCGTCTCGGCAAAGGAGGGTGCATCCTCGCGATTGCCAGATGGAGAAGTGCTGGTCAGGTTTGCCGTCGTGCCCGGCAGCACGGAGTTCAAGCGAATGTCCATTGTCTACCTCCCCTTACACGTTCCTGCCGATGTCCAGCGTACGCAATGCCATCTGCTTAGCGGCGTTCATGGCAGTCACGTTTGCCTCATACGCGCGCGTGGCAGTAATCATGTCCACCATTTCGGTGACCACGTTGACGTTGGGCATCAGCACGTAGCCGTCCGCATCGGCGTCGGGGTGACCCGGGTTGTACACGCGCTGAGGAGGGCTGGTATCTTCCGCAATCGCCACGACCCGCACGCCACCTCTGCCTATTGCGGGCGCGGACTGGATACCCAGCAGGTCGGCGAAACCTGTCGGACGCTCTGCCAGTATTGCCACCTTGCGCCGGTAGGGACCTCCCGCCGCCGTGCGTGTGGTGTTCACGTTTGCCAGATTATCCGCGATCACGTCCAGACGCAATCGCTCGGCGGTCAACCCCGAGGCGCTGATGCGCAGGGAATGAAAGATGCTCATGCGTGCTTACCTCCCTCCGCCCGTGATGACCGTCTTCAAGCTCTGGTAGCGACCGCTAATCAGCTGGCTCAGAGCCTGAAAGCGGATCTGATTTTCGGCGAGTTGCGCCATCTCATAGTCGATATCTACCGTGTTGCCGTCGGGGCGCATCGGCGCGTCTTCGTCCGGTGTGACCTGGGCATTTGCCAGTCTGTCAGGCGGCAACGCCACATGTCGCGGGTCTGTGGCTCGCAGGGGCGTTTGCTGTGCGGCACGCAGAAACTCTTCGAAGGAGACATCGATACGTTGATAACCGGGGGTATTCACATTGGCGATGTTGTGCGCAATCGCTTCCTGTCGCAGGGCACATGCATGAAGTGCCTGCTTCAGGAGAGGATAGTGCCCACCAAACAGCTTATCCGTCATCGGTTTCCCTCCTCAAAACAGCCCGCAACAGCCGTTTCCATCGGTTTTCATCGGTC
Source organism: Armatimonadota bacterium (assembly GCA_026003195.1). Lineage (NCBI taxonomy): Bacteria > Bacillati > Armatimonadota > Armatimonadota bacterium. Next base: position 535,698 of record BPGU01000004.1, on the reverse strand, counting down.
GGTGTGTTTTTCCAGACCTGCTCCAGCTGCACCCTTTCGCCCCGCAACAGTGCGCGAGGCACACCGGTTGTCAGCATCTGCGCCACATGCCGCCCGTAAGTGCGCCGAAGCAGTTCCGCCGCCTCGCCCAGGTCGCACCGGCGGTAGGTAACACCGTGACAGTCCGATGCGACGACGCTGACCAGCCGGCGCTCCATCAGTTCGTAGGCGCATCGCGCTGCAGCCGGCGAAGCCCTGCCGGGTATCAGCGAACCGGTGGTTACCTGCAGGTGCACGCCCATCTGAACCAGCTCTTCCAGCAAGGACAGGTTGCGCTGGAAATAAATGTGCCGTTCGGGGTGTGCCAGCACCACCGTCCAGCCTGCCTCCAGCAGGCTCTGCAGCAGCGCCTTGTCGAGGGGCGTCCACAGTTCCCAGGGTGGCTCCACCAGCACCGTGTGACCACTGTCGCCTAACGACATTCCGTCGCCCCGCAGCAGCCTTTCCGGCAAATCAGCCTGCAAGGGAATTTCACACCCGGGCAGTATCTCCACGGGAATACCTTTGGATTGCACCAGCGCGTTCAGCTCCTCTACGCCTTCACGTATCTGCGTCGCGCTCAGTGCCTGCCTTCCGGTCCAGTGGAGGTGTGGTGTTGCCACCATCACGGTCACGCCCTGCGCGGCGGCGTCTTCCGCCATCAGCAGCGCCTCACCGATGTGCTGGAGACCGTCGTCAACGCCGGGGAGAATGTGGGTGTGGATGTCTATCATGGAAGGCTAGCGGCGGAACACCGAGTAGGTCGCCAGTAGCGTGCCCAGTATCGCCGTCCATTCATAGTTGGGGCGGGGGCGCGAGGGCACAATCACCACGTCGGTCGGTTGCAGGGGAAAACGCGCTCCCTGCGGTGTGGTCGCGTTGACCTGCAGGAACTGGGTGCCTCGGTTCACCACCACGCGCTCCAGTCGTGCCTCGCGTGTGGGGCCGCCGGCGGCAGTCAATGCGTCCATCAGCGTTTCACAGCGCCCTTTTTGCCATCCGTATGCCCCTGCTCGAACGACCTCACCAATGATAAACAGGGTGTTTTGCCGTTCGGGCACACGGATGGTCATACCCGGCTGCAGTGGTCGCTGGCGAACGCCGGTGTCCAGCAGGTCTGCCACCTCTATCTTTTCGCCCACCTGCACCTCGGCGCGAGACGGGTCTCCAAATGTCAAGGTGCCTCCGGCGGTCGCCAGTGCCTCTTCCAGGTTTCGTAACGTGCCTATTGGATACACTCCCGGACGCGCCACCGCACCGGTGACGGTGAAAGTGGCTTCGGAAACAATCAGGTTATCACCCGGTTGGAGCACGAAGCGTACCGCCGAATCCTCTCGTAAGGGATTATCGGTAAATCTCACGGAGAACTTTACGTCTTGCGCCCCTTGTCTGCGAAGGACGGTGAGGTGCTCACGGTCAGCGCTGGGGGTGAGACCGCCTGCCAGTGCGATCGCTTCAGCGACGGTCAGCCCGGGTTGCAGGGGGTAAACGCCCGGGCGAGCCACCGCTCCCAGAACGAAAACCTGATGTTGCGCGAAAGATTTGACGATGACACTGACGCGAGGGTTTTTCACCCAGCGGGAAAGAGCCCCGGTGATATTCTGCGCCAGCGCGCTCGGCGTGGTGCCCTGCGCACGCAGTTCACCCACCACCGGTAAAGAGATATTGCCATCGGGGCGTACGATCACCGTGCGCGAGAGGTCTTCGTAGCCCCATACGGCAATCTCCAGCGTATCGCCTGGGCTGATGCGGTAGTCCTGTGCGCCCTCGGCAATGCCACCCCAGAGCAGGAGCAGTATCCCCAGCAGCAGACACCACCTGCCCCACATCATGGGCTACACCTCTTCTTCCTCTTCTTCGGCTCCTCTTTCTTCTTCCTGAGCCAGCTCTTCCAGCGAGGTGGTCTCCAGACCCTCCTCGCGCTCGATGACGTCCATGTCCTCGGCAGGCTCATCGGTCAGGGGGGGCAGGTCATCCACCGGAATGACCAGCGAAGTCCGATGTTTGGTGCGGCACTCCTCGCAGGTAAACTTCACCTTCACATCAGCCAGCCAGGAGGGTATTTTCTCCAGCGGCTTGCCGCAGTCTACACAGGTCACCACACTCATGCGCGAGTTTCCTCCTTCTCTTTCGAAGATTGCTCCTGCTCCTTCATTTTGTGCTCGTAATGCCGTACCGACAGGATAGCGTTCACCACCATCAGGATGGCAGCACCGAAGTACAGCCAGGGCAGCAAGGGGTCATGCGGCTGACCGGGGTCGCGGATGGCATCTGCCCCGTAGACCAGCCCCAGTGCTCCAATAGTGCACAGCAGCACTGCCAAAACGGTAAAGCTGTTCAGAAATTTCCACACGAGATGAAGCCTCCGTGAACGTAATAGCACATATCATTGTACCCGCTTTTTGGAGGGCACATCGCTCACTCGGCAGCGGGTACCATCCAGAACAGACGCGCGGCTGAGGCAAGCGCCATCAGGCTCGTTGCCGGTTCTTGTTTCCGCTCTGCGTGCCAGTCATCGGGATAGTCCCCTTCTGGGGAACGAAGCGATTTCACCCATTTCGCCGTGCGTATCACCAGCACCATCCAGCGACTGTCGCCGGTCACCTCCGTCAGATGCTGGTATGCCGAGCACAGTTTCACCACAAAAGGTGCGTAGCCCTCTATGGCTCGGCTGCGCCATCCCAGCCAGTATCTCTGTGCAGACCGCGCCAGCCGTGTCGCCTCGTGCAAGTATTTTTCCTGGCGGACAAGGCGATACCACCACAGATTGGCATCTATCATCAGAGCGGTGTTATAGGCGAACTTGGTGCGGTCTACTTTTCCATCCATCTGGATATTGTCCCAGAACAGTCCATCCTCAGGGTCCTGCAGGTGCTGGCACAGCCAGGAGTGGAGCCGCTCCGCCTGCTGCAGGTAAGACTTCTCGTGGGTGACGGCGTAGAGCCACAATGCGCAGACCAACGCAGGGGCGTTGGAACAGGTGTTCTTGCTCTTTCGGCTCTGGTGCCAGTAGATGCCTCCGCCCAGCTGCTCGTCCCAACCACTCCACACGAACCGGTGTACATCCTGCGCCCAGCGCAGCCACTCTCTCTCGTGAGTGAGCGTATATAGTCTCAGATAATTCAGCACCATCCAGGCGTTATCGTCATAGTACTTATCGTTGCCTTTGGGGTAGGCATCAAAGCCCGGCGGATCGTGTCTATCGTCCCAGTAAGCAAGCAGAGTTTGCTGAAAGAGTCGCAGCCGGGGCAGGTGGCGTTGGGCATCTCGCTCCGCTGCAGCAATCCATGCGGAATGCAACATGCTGAGCGGCCACAGAGTCGTCCATGGGAGTTCCGCCTCCGGCAGCCTGTCTCGGTACATCGGGCTATCCGGGATATGGAGTGTCTTCTCAATGCGCTCCAGCGCTTCCTCAGCCAGCCGATGGTACATGCTTTGCAGAGCCTCACACTATGACCTTCCGGCAGGTATAATACCATTTTCCGTTGCGGATTGCACGACCTTTGCAACGCGCGAACACCGTCTGCTTGACATCTCTATCAGTACAATGTTATAGTTATAACAGTCCATACAGAAGGCTCTCGCGCAGGAGGACAAAAACCTGCATCCTCCCACGGCTTGCCCTCGCGTGCCTTAGCCTTCTCTGTTCCAGAGGATTGCGAAAGGAGGAATCGCCATGAAACTGCTCCCGCTTCTCTACCGGGCAGTGGCGACAACGCTCCTTGTAGGGATGTGCTGCCAGCCTCTGCTCGCACAGCCTTTCACCTATCAGGGGATGCTCAAAGAGAAAGGTGTCCCCGCGGACGGCGTCTACGATTTCGTGTTCCACCTTTACGAGGCTCCCTCAGGCATCGCACGCCCTATCGGCACGATCAAGGTGGACGACCTCAAGGTGGCCAACGGACTGTTGACGGTATCGCTGGACTTCGGCGCGGTGTGGAACGGCAACGAACGCTATCTGGAGATTGGGGTGCGCCCGGGCAATAGCACTGGAGGTTACACGATACTTTCGCCCCGGGTCAAGGTCAACTATGCACCCTACAGTGTTCTCTCCCTGTCGTCGCAGAGTGTACCCTGGAGCGGGATTACCGGCGTGCCCAGTAGTTTTCCGCCCGGAGGTGCCGCAGGTGGAGACCTGGGTGGTACGTATCCCAACCCGGTTGTGGTGGGCGTTCAGGGACGCCCGGTGGCAAATACTGTGCCCGCAGCGGGGCAGATACTGAAATGGGACGGAAGCGCGTGGTCGCCCGCCGACGACCTGCGTGACGCCTTCTGGCAGGCTTTCGGGAATGACATCTTCTATAACCGCGGTATGGTCGGTGTCGGTGTTCCCTATCCCTGGTATCCGCTGCACGTGGAAGGCAGTGCGTGGGCGGTAGCCGTTGGCATCAACCACGGAACTGCTGGCTCCAGTGTGGGCGTGATGGGACAGGCGGGTGCCCAGTCCGGGCGCGGTGTGATGGGGCTGGCTACCCATACGACAGGGGATAACGCAGGGGTATATGGTCAAACCAACAGCGACCACGGCAAGGCAGTGCGCGGCTGGGCAAGTGCAGCCACCGGATGGACGTATGGCGGACTGTTCGAGGCGGTGAGCCCGCAGGGGTGTGGTGTGCATGGCGAGTCACCAACCTTAGGGGTGCGTGGCGTTGCCGGTTCCACCAGCGGAGAGGCGTACGGCGTGTACGGTCGCACGTCCAGCGCAGAAGGCTTCGGCGTGTACGGCTTAGCCGAGTCCGCCAGCGGTCGCAACTACGGTGTTTATGGTCGGAGCACCAGCCCTGACGGCGTGGGCGTGCTCGGATTTGCATCCTCCACCAGCGGCAACACGTACGGCGTGATCGGGCGGAGTAACAGCACTTCCGGCACAGGGGTATATGGTGAAGCTTCAGCATCTATCGGCACGACCTATGGAGGCAGGTTTCTCAGCTACAGCAGTAATGGCACCGGAGTGCTGGCAGAAGTCGTGGCATCATCCGGGGGCACTGGTGGTAGATTTGTCAGTCAAGGCACAGATGGCGCAGGTGTGGTTGGCATATCGCGCGATACCCAGACAGGCTACGGCGGTCATTTCATCAGCTATGGTGATTGGGGTTGCGGAATATTCGTACAGGCGCTCGGGCGCACCGCGACCACGGGAATCTGGGTACTCAGTCAGGGAGACAACGCCATCGGAGTAGGAACGGTGGTCAATCATCCCACTGGCTCCACGACAGCGGGCTGGTTTTCAAGCTTTAGCACCTCTGGCAAGGGCGTGTATGGCGAGGCAACCGCCACCAGCGGCACTACCTACGGCGTCTTAGGTCGGAGCGATAGCCCCAGCGGCTACGGCGTTTACTCGGCGGGCAGGTTCGCCGCCACGGGCACCAAGTCGTTCCAAATAGACCACCCGCTGAACCCCGAAAACGCCTTCCTGAACCACTACAGCGCGGAAGGTCCCGAACCGCAGAACATCTACAACGGCATCGTCGTCCTGGACGCACGCGGCGAGGCGTGGGTGCAACTGCCCGACTACTTTGAAGCCATCAACCGCGACCCGCGCTACACCCTGACGCCCATCGGTGCGCCCATGCCCAACCTGCATGTGGCAGTGGAAATCCAGAACAACCGCTTCAAGATTGCAGGCGGTGCACCCGGTAGGAAGGTCTCGTGGGAGGTGAAAGCCGTCCGTAATGACCGATGGGTGCAGCAATACGGCTACCAGACCGAACAGCCCAAACCTGCAGAGTATCGCGGCAAGTATCTGCATCCCGAACTGTACGGTCAGCCGAAGGAACTGGGGATACATTATCGTCCTGAGCCAGAAAAGCCTGTGGGGAGGTAGTTTCAACCGAACCCCCATCCCCCTTCCCTGTGAGGGAAGGGGGTGGCTCCCCTCTCCCTGCGGGAGAGAGGTGAGGTGAGAGAAAACCGAAAGGGGAACCAAACATGAAACACACCATCGTCATCATGGCACTGACAATCCTCATGCTGGCTCGCGCCTTCGCCCAGTCGGGAGGAAACTATGACCTCTCGTGGGGCGTCATCTCCTCAGGAGGCGTCACCTTCAGCACCGGAGGCAACTTCCAGCTGGGCAGCACCATCGGGCAACCGGTGGCACTGGGAGCCAGCCCGCTGCACACCGGAGGCAACTTTGACCTCACCGATGGCTTCTGGCATGTGCGCTACGCCCTGCTCAGCGGGGTGGTGAACCTGCTCCGTTTCGGTGGCAACCCTGCGAGCGTGCCGGTGGAGCTGCAGATACGCGCTGCGGGCAGCCTCGCCCCGTTGCAGGTGCACACGCTATCGTTGAGTGCATCGGGAGCATATTCGCTGCTGGCTCCTCTGGACGGGGTGTATGACCTGTCGGCGAAGGCGTCGCACTGGCTGCGTCAGACGTTGGCGAGCGTGTCCATCGTGGGCAGTGGGGTAGCGCACTTTTCGCTGGTGAACGGGGACGTTGATGGGGACAACGAGGTGACGTTGTTTGACTTTGGTGCGCTGGTGGCGGCGTTTGGGAGCATGCCGGGCGATGCGAACTGGAACCCTGAGGCGGATCTGGATGGGGATGAAGAGGTGACGTTGTTTGACTTTGGGGTGCTGGTGAGCAGCTTCGGCGCGATTGGGGATGAGTAAGGTTTCGCAGTAACACGTGGACAACCGGTAGCCTGTCCAGCATGGTTCTCGCCATCCCTCTGGAGGGCGAGGTTCCTGCCGAGCCGTTGATGTTGGAACCGAACCCCCTGGCTCCCTTCCCTGCGCGGAGGTCGGTCTAGCGCAGGAGATGGCTTCACCGCTGCGCAGCGTGAAGAGCATGCCCCAGCTCAGGTATACTATGGATGGGAATCTTCTCTCTCAGAGGCACAGTAATGATGGATGTAGACAGTCGTGGTGTGAGTTTGGACATGCTGCGTTTTCGGGACGTGCCCACTTTTGAGGTGCGCTTTCTGGAGCCGTCCCAAATTCGGTTGTTTCGTACAGCCGGTTTCAGCCAGATTCGAATGACCATTGAGGGTGAGCGAAGCATTCTGCGCGTGCATGTGGTGCGCTGCTTTCCCCTCTCCGACCCCAACCATTTTATCAGCCTGCGTGACGGCATGGATCAGGAGGTGGGCATCCTCAAGTCCCTGCACGGCTTAGACCCGGAGTCGCGTCGCATCATTGAGGAAGAGCTGGACAGGCGGTACTTCGTGCCGGTGGTGCAAAAGGTGTACTCCGTGCGTGAGGAGTATGGAACCATCACCTGGGATGTGCAGACCAATCGCGGACGAAGGGTGTATCAGGTGCGTCATCTGCGCGACAACGTGCAGGAGGTGACCCCCACGCGCCTGATTATCACCGACATGGACGGCAACCGCTTCGAAATCCCTGACACCACCAAACTGGACTCTCGCAGCATGGCGATTATCGCACGGGCATTATGAGGTGGGTACGGCTCGTCTGGAGTGAGATTCTGGACGCGCTGTACCCGCCCCGTTGCGCCGCCTGTGCACTGGTCGGTTGCGACGGCTGGTGTGAACAGTGCGCCGACAGTACCCCCTACATCACCCCGCCTGTGTGTGCCCGGTGCGGTACGCCCATGTGCGCTGAAGGCTTCTGCGTCTCCTGTTCGGTGCATCCTCTGGTTCCCGAGGCGGTTCGTGCAGTAACGCGCTATGATGGCGTGGTTCGCACGGCGATTCACCGGTTCAAATACGGCAAACACCCCTCGCTGGCTCCAGCTCTCGCACGGCTGCTTCTCGAGGGCTGGCAAACACCGTTGACCGAACGACTGCATACGGCAGATGTCGTCATCCCCGTGCCTATCCATCGTGAGCGGGAAAGGGAACGCGGTTTTAACCAGAGCGCACTCCTCGCAGAGCTGTTTTGCCAGAAGGCAGGGCTGCCGATGTTGCATGATGTGCTGGAGCGTACAGTATATCGCCAACCGCAGGTGGGGCTGGATGCGGTACAACGCCAGCAGAATGTGCAAAATGCCTTTCAGGTGAGACAGCCGGCTGCCCTGACAGGCAGGAGCATTTTGTTGATAGATGATGTCTGGACGACAGGCAGCACACTCAACGAAGCGGCGAGAACACTACTGGCAGCTGGCGCAGCACGGGTATTCGCGTACACAGTAGCACACGAAAGGCTGGAAGGCACAGATCCCACCATGCGATAAGCGTGTTGTGAGGCACGCCAGCGCCTTACACCCGAGCCTCTTCCCTTCTCCGTTCCTCGATGCCTAACATCTTGCGCAGGAACTGACCTGTGTAGCTGGCTTCCACCTGTGCTACCTGTTCGGGAGGACCTTCTGCGACCACGTAACCACCCTCTGCGCCTCCTTCGGGACCCAGGTCGATAATCCAGTCAGCGGTTTTGATCACGTCCAGATTATGCTCGATGACGATGACGGTGTTGCCGTTGTCCACAAGGCGGTGCAGCACGTTCAGCAGTTTCTCGATGTCCGCAAAGTGCAAGCCGGTGGTGGGTTCGTCCAGAATGTACAGCGTCCTGCCCGTGCCGCGCTTGGAGAGCTCGGTGGCCAGTTTCACACGCTGCGCCTCGCCGCCGGAGAGGGTGGTGGCGGGTTGTCCCAGCTTCATATAGTCCAGTCCAACGTCGTGCAGGGTCTGCAGTTTGCGGGCAATGGGCGGGATGGCTTTGAAGAAGTCCAGCGCCTCCTCCACCGTCATGTCCAGCACATCGGCGATGGATTTGCCCTTGTACTTCACTTCCAGCGTCTCGCGGTTGTAGCGCTTGCCCTTGCACACCTCGCAGGGCACATACACATCGGGCAGGAAGTGCATCTCAATCTTGATGATTCCGTCGCCCTTGCACGCCTCACACCGTCCGCCCTTCACGTTGAAGCTGAAGCGTCCCGGTTTGTAGCCGCGCACACGGGCGTCCTGCGTGCTGGCGAACAGTTCGCGGATCATATCGAACACCCCCGTGTAGGTGGCAGGGTTCGAGCGTGGTGTACGCCCGATGGGCGACTGGTCGATGTCCACTACCTTATCAATATATTCGATGCCGTCCACGCCGTCGTGCGCCCCCCACAGCGGATGCGAACCGTAGATATGGTGCATTAAGCGCGGATAGAGGGTCTCCTGAATCAGCGTGGACTTGCCCGAACCCGAAACACCCGTCACGCACACGAACAGCCCTAACGGGATGCGCACGGTGATATTCTTCAGATTGTGCTGGCGCGCGCCCCGGATGGTCAGCCAGCGGTCACCCGTTTGGCGGCGGATGAGCGGCACCGGTATCTTGCGTTTACCGCTCAGATACTGCCCGGTGACGGACTGCTCGCAGGCGATGATATCTTCTACCGTGCCCTGCGCGACGATGTAACCACCGTGTTCACCTGCGCCCGGACCAATGTCGATGATGTGGTCGGCGGTGCGGATAGTCTCCTCGTCATGTTCCACCACGATGATGGTGTTGCCGAGGTCGCGCAGGTGCAGCAGGGTGTGAATGAGCTTCTGGTTATCGCGCTGGTGCAAGCCGATGCTGGGTTCGTCCAGAATGTACAGCACGCCCATCAGCCCACTGCCGATTTGCGTGGCGAGACGGATGCGCTGTGCCTCGCCGCCTGCCAGCGTCGCCGCGGGGCGGTCTAAAGTGAGATAACCCAGCCCCACGTCCAGCAGAAAGCCCAGACGAGTCTGGATTTCGCGCAGCAGCTGGTGTGCGATGTGTCGCTGACGCTCGGTCAGGCGGAAGGGCAGTTCGTCGAAGAATCGCTGTGCCTCCTCGACCGACAGCGCGGTCAACTGCGCAATATTCAGTCCGCCCACCGTCACCGCCAGGCTTTCGTCCTTCAGACGCAACCCTTTGCACTTCGGGCACGGTTTATCCGACATATACCGCTGCAACCACTCGCGCACGTTTTCGGACTCGGTTTCGTTGTAGCGTCGCTGCAGCATGGCGATAATGCCCTCGAACTCGCTGTCGAAGTAGCGCGTACGCCCCCAGCGGTTGCGGAAGGTGACGGTGACGTTGCCTTCCACGCCGTAGAACAGGTCCTGCCACTGTTTTTCGTTCAGCTGGTTCAGCGGCGTGTGGATGGTGAAGCCCAGCTTCTGCGCCACCCCGCGCAGGAGTCCTTCATAGTAGGGTATCAAACCATCTTTGCCCGCAAAGGGTTCAATCGCGCCCTCGGCGATGCTCTTGCTGGGGTCGGGCACGATGAGTGCGGGGTCAAACTCGGTCTTGAAGCCCAAACCGTGACACTCTGGACAGGCGCCGTACGGGCTATTGAAGGAGAAGCTGCGCGGTTCAATCTCGGGCAGACTGATGCCGCACTCTGCGCAGGCGAAGTTTTCGGAGAAGACCAGCTCCTCGCCGTCCACAATCTGCGCGATCACCACCCCCTGCCCCATGCGCATCGCGGTTTCCACCGAATCGGCGAGCCGCTTCTCGATGCCGGGGCGCACGATGATGCGGTCCACCACCACCTCGATGTGGTGAATCTTATAGCGGTCGAGCGTGGGGATGGGCTGTTCGCTGAGGTCTATCGGCTCGCCGTCCACACGCAGACGGTTGTAGCCTGCCTTGCGGGCGTCTTCCATCTCCTTGCGATACTCGCCTTTGCGCCCGCGCACGATGGGGGCGAGAATCTGCAGACGTGTTCCCTCCGGCAAGACGAGCAGGGTATCCACCACCTGTTCCACTGTTTGCTGGGCAATCTCGCGCCCACACTGAGGGCAATGCGGGATGCCGATTCGGGCGTACAGCAGGCGCAGGTGGTCGTAAATCTCGGTGACGGTGGCCACCGTCGAGCGCGGGTTCCTGCTGGTAGACTTCTGGTCAATCGAAACCGCTGGCGACAGACCGATGATGTCATCCACGTCGGGCTTGTCCATCTGTCCGAGGAACTGGCGGGCGTAGGCGGAGAGCGATTCCACGTATCGGCGCTGTCCCTCGGCGTAGATGGTGTCAAATGCCAGGCTGGACTTGCCCGACCCCGAAATGCCGGTGATGACCACCAGCTGATCACGCGGGATTTCGACGATAATATTCTTCAGGTTATGCTGACGCGCGCCACGAACGATAATCTTGTCCTGAGGCATAGCGAACCTTCGTCCATCGGGGATTTATCGTCAAGGATTGTAGCACATTGGAAGGGGGCGAAGCAATGGGTGAAGGCGTCAAAACCCCAAAGCCAGTGTATCCAGAATGTACTGCTTTGTCCATTTAAGAGCTTGGTCTATTCAAGCTCAGCAACCCAAAGCGGCGCCAGCCCTTTTGTCATGTTGTTGCAGGAGATTGCTTCGGCACTTCGTGCCTCGCCATGACACGAGAAACGGCTCGGCGGGAGCCTCGCCCTCCAGAAGATGGAGCCTTGACAGAGTAGTAGATGAGTGCACTCCTCACAGGTGGACCCCCATCGCTAACGCAATGGTGGCAGCACCTCCTTCTGCAACTCCAGCATTTCCTCGACCATCTGCACCGCGTTGCGATAGGAATCCACCGTAGGCTCCAGCAATACCGCCTGCAGCAGTTTCTCTTTGGACTGCTCGGCAAACGCCTCGACGAGCAGCTGGTGGATACTTGCCTGCAGGCGCAGCATCGCGGCGATTGCCTCTGGGAGAGGCTCCATCTGCAGGGGATGAATGCCTTGACCGTCGCCGATGGCTGGAACCTCCACCACTGTGTCTTCGGGCAGGTTGGGTATTGCGCCCCGATTGGGAACGTTTACCGCAGGCAGATCCTGTCGAATCCCGCAGGCAATAGATTCCATAATCGGCGCAGCCAGCTCGCCCGATGGCTGCAAAGGTGCGTCCTCTAGTCGCTGGGGTGGAGAAGGCTCAGGCTTCCAGGGGCGGCGGGTAGGGTCGCCTGTCAGAGAATAGATGAATTCTGGGACGCGACCGGTCTGCCAGGGATGCCCATCGGCAGGGTCGTAGAAGAACTGCAGTTCACTGCACACGAACTCTTCCGCCCAGCGGATATACTCGCCGTAGTGGTTGGCAGCGGGCGAAGGGTACAATCCAAATCGCCGAAACAGAATACGCCCCAGCCCTATCTCATGCCAGTCGGACAGCCAGTCGCCCTCCCGCTCCTTCTGGCGCAGAAGGGGATACAGGTCTTCACCGGTACGCTTGTGGCGTATCGTCTGGAACCAGGTGCAATGATTGATGCCGCATGCAGTGGCTTCTATCTCCTCTGCGGGGATTCCTAGAATACGTGCTATCTGCTCCAGCCCCATGAAAAAGCCGTGACACAGCCCCACCACGCGGATGCTGGTTAACCGCGACACCGCCTCACACAGCTTGTGTTCCGGGTTGCTAAAGTTGATCAGCCAGGCATCAGGGCACAGTTGCTCCATCGTGCGGGCGATTTCGACAGTGGGTGCCATGTTCCGCAGAGCATGGAACAACCCACCGGGTCCACCGTTCTCGCCAAACACCTGCCGGAAGCCATACTTGCGCGGAATATGGAAATCCTGTGACCAGTACAGGAAGCGGTTCACCTCAATGGCGCACACGGCGAAATGTGCTCCATCCAGCGCGCGCCACAGGTCAGTCGTTGCTTCGATGGTTGCCCTCACCCCCAGTTTCTCCGCGACATACCGGGCATAGCGTTCCATCTCCACCAGATGCTCGGCGACCTTATCCATGAGCACGAGGTGAACTCCCGCCTCGGTGAGCGGCTGGCTCAGCAGTATATCGCGTATGGTAGAGGGTCCGAACGACCGGCTCCCCGCGCCAATCAGAGCTATCTTCACAGGCATGGCAACCTCCGATTGCAACAGATTCTCTTTCCCGTTTCGGGACGAAGGGTATGAGCTTCCTGCTGAACCCGTTGAGAGAAAGTGTTTCCTCGTACCGGTGCGGAGAGGCGTGAGACTGCTCGTCCAATTGACTTCTGCCCGCGTATGTGCTAAACTATCATGGTGCGTCAGCCATGCATCGCCTTCTGCCGTTGTGCCGTTGTCCCCCCGGGGACAACCGTAGAACGGCACGGAGACGGTGAAAGCAAGGCGACGCACCACTATCCCAACCACAGAAAGGGGGAAAAGCACGGAGAATGCCGCTGACCAAAGAGCAGAAAGCCGAGATTATCCAGAAATACCGGCGCTTCGAGGGCGATACCGGGTCTCCCGAAGTGCAGGTAGCGTTGTTAACCGCGCGCATCCAGCTGCTCACGGAGCATCTGCGCCAGCATAAGCATGACTACCATACCCGGCGCGGGCTGATGATGCTGGTGGGTGAGCGCAAACGTTTGCTCGACTATCTGGCTCGCCAGGATATTCAGCGCTACCGCGCGCTGGTCAGCTCTCTGGGCATCCGCAGCAAGCAGTAGCGGTCACCTGTGTAGCCAGAGGTGAAGATTCAACCAAGAGGAGTTCCATCTATCCATGATACACACCGTCGAAGTGGAAGTCGCCGGTCAACTCATCCAGATTGAGACCGGGCGTGTCGCCAAGCAGGCAAACGGTGCCGTTCTCGTGCGTTCGGGCGACACCATCGTGCTTTGCACCGCCACCATGAGCAGGGAAGCACGCACCGATATCGATTTCTTCCCGCTGGTGGTGGACTACGAAGAACGCAAGTATTCCGTCGGCAAGATACCGGGAGGGTTCGTCAAGCGGGGAGGACGCCCCAGCGACAAGGCGGTGCTCACCGCCCGTCTCATCGACCGCCCTCTGCGTCCCCTGTTCCCCAGCGGGATGCGCAACGAGGTGCAGGTCATCGCCATGCCTCTGTCGGTGGATAACGAGCACCTGCCCGACGTGCTCTCTATCATCGGCGCGTCCGCCGCGTTGACCGTTTCCAACATCCCGTTTCACGGTCCCGTCGGCGCGGTGCGCATCGGCAAGGTCAACGGCGAGTTCGTCATCAACCCCTCGTTTGACCAGGTGGAAAACGGCGACCTGGACCTGGTGGTTGCAGGCACGAAAGACTACATCGTGATGGTCGAGGCTGGCGCCAACGAAATCAGCGAGGCGGAAATCCTCGAAGCGCTGGACCTCGCGCACGAACACATCAAGCCGATTTGCGCCATTCAGGAAGAGCTCGCCGCGAAGGTGGGCACGGTCAAGGCGGACATCCCCTTCTACGCCGTGCCAGAAGACATCCTGACCCGCGTACGGGAACAGTTTGCCGAACAGGTGCTACAAGCCATCCAGCAGCCCGATAAGTCAGCGCGGGAGGAAGCCATTGAACTGCTCAAAGAGGAGATCGTGCAGGCACTGCTGCCGGAGTACCCGGAACAGGAGACCGACCTGCGCGAAGCCGCCGACAAGGTGGTGAAGGAGCAGGTGCGCCGGCTTATCCTCGAGTACAAGGTGCGCCCCGATGGGCGAAAGTACGACGAAATCCGCCCCATCAGCTGCATGGTCGGGTTGCTGCCGAGGGTGCACGGTTCCGCCCTGTTCACACGTGGACAGACGCAGGTGCTCACCAGCGTCACGCTGGGCCCCATGGAAGAGGCGCAGATTATCGACACGCTGGAGGAAGACGGGTTCAAGCGCTATATGCACTTCTACAACTTCCCGCCCTACAGCGTGGGCGAGACGCGCCCGCTACGCGGTCCCGGCAGACGCGAAATCGGTCACGGTGCGCTGGCAGAACGTGCCCTGCGCCCGATGATTCCACCCGAAGAGGAGTTCCCCTACGCGATCCTGCTCACCTCCGAAGTGCTGGAGTCCAACGGCTCCACTTCGATGGCGAGCGTGTGTGGCTCCACGCTGGCGCTGATGGATGCGGGTGTGCAAATCAAAGCCCCCGTTGCCGGTGTCGCGATGGGCTTGATGACGCAGGGCGATGAATGGGTGGTGCTCAGCGACATCCAGGGCATGGAGGACTTCTCCGGCGATATGGACTTCAAGGTCGCTGGCACGGCACAGGGCATCACTGCCTTGCAGCTGGACACCAAGATTTCGGGTATCCCGCGACCGGTGTTCGAGCGCGCGCTGGAACAGGCACGACAGGGCAGGCTGTACATTCTGGAAAAGATGCTCGAGACCATCGACAAGCCGCGTGACCACATCAGCCCCTACGCACCGCGCATCATCGTCATGGAGATACATCCCGACAAAATCGGCGATGTCATCGGTCCCGGCGGACGCATTATCAAGAAGATCCTCGCCGATACCGGCACACGCATCCAGATCGAACAGGACGGGCGCGTGTACATCGCCGCTGATGATGAGGAGAGCGGTGAGCGGGCGCGCAAGATGATTGAGGAGCTGACGCGCGACGTGGCGGTGGGAGAAACCTTCCTCGGAAAGGTCACCCGCACCTCTTCGCTGGGTGTGTTCGTGGAAATCCTGCCGGGCAAGGAAGGGCTGGTGCCTCTGTCGCAGCTCTCCGAACAGCGTGTGCGCCGTGCCGACGAGCTGGTGAAGGTGGGCGATGAGATTCTGGTGAAGGTGGTGGAGATAGACAACCTCGGCAGAATCAACCTGAGCGCGCGTGGCTTGCACAACGTTTTCAGCAGTCAGGCAGGCAGCGCACCACCATCTTCCGGTGCACGCACAAGCGGTGGGCACGAACCATCCGGCTATGGACGGGGTGGAGACGTGCGTCGTCACCGCGGCGACGACGATACGCCCCGAGCACGGTTCCGCCCGAAACGCTGAGAACAGCAACCGCAGGAACATTCCCCTCTCCCATGCCGTGGGAGAGGGGAGGCAGGGATGGAGAGTTTTTCTGCAACATGCCCATAGAAACCTTCACACTGTCCAATGGACTTCGCATCGCTTGCGAATCGATGCCCTCTGCACGCTCGGTAGCGGTGGGAGTATATATCGGCACAGGTTCGCGCGATGAGCGTTCCTCCGAGCGTGGTGTCTCGCACTTTATCGAGCATATCCTGTTCAAAGGCACTCTGCGCCGTGACGCACTGGACATCGTGCGTGAGATCGAAGGGCGAGGAGGCTATATCAACGCCGAGACCGACAAGGAGCATACCGCCTTCTATGTGCGTATGCTACCTGAAGACCTCTCTGTCGCGCTGGATGTGCTCTCAGATATGTTGCTGTCGCCTCGCTTAGACCCTCAGGACATCGAGCGCGAGAAGCACGTGGTGCTGGAAGAGCTGCGCGAGCTGATGGACTACCCGGAAGAGTACGTGTATGACCTGTTCGCACAGACGCTGTGGTCTCGTCATCCGCTGGCGCATCCGGTGATAGGCACCGCGCCCACGATTCTCGCTCTCAACAGTTCCCACCTGCGCGGGGTGATGGACGAGCGATACACCGCCCCGAACACGGTGGTCTCGGCAGCAGGGCAAGTGGACGCCGGGCAACTGGTGCCACTGGTGGAGCGATTTTTCGCAAAGATGCCCGCCACCCAGCCCCGCACGCAATGGCGCCCGGCTCGTGCCTGCGCACGACAAAGGTTGGTACGCCGACGCACCCAGCAGGTGCACTTCTGTATGGGCACAGCGGGCTACAGCCTCTACGACGAGCGCAAGTACACTCTGGCGGTGCTGGATACTCTGCTGGGCGGCAATATGAGCAGTCGCCTCTTCCAGGAGGTGCGTGAAAAACGCGGGCTGGTGTACCAGATCAGCACCTCGGCGATGGCGTACCGCGAAGGAGGATACTTCGCCATCCATGCGAACTGTAGTCCTGATCATTATGGGCAGGTGATGGAGGTCATCCACGAGCAGCTGCGTGCGGTGTGCGAAGGCGGCCTGACGGAGGAAGAGGTACAGCGCGCCAAACACCAACTGCGCGGTAGCTTGCTGATGAGCACCGAAAGCGTGAACGGACGTATGTCTGCCAACGCCCGAAGCCTGCTCTTTCAGGGGCGCGTTATCACTGTCGACGAGATCATCGAAAAGATAGAAGCGGTGGATGCTCAGAAGGTAGTGGCTGTCGCCAGAGAGCTGTTTGGTAATGGAAAAATGGCGTTGGCTGCCATAGGCAGCTTACCGCAGGGAGGGGTTCAACAGGATGATTCAGACTGAAACAGAAGACAGAATCCGTGTGGCTGTGGCAGGAGCGTGCGGTCGCATGGGCAAGCTGGTGGTGCAGACCGTGCTGAAACAGCCCGACATGGTGCTGGTGGGCGCGGTAGACAAGCAACACGTCGGCGAAGATATCGGCACCATCGCTGTAGAGCATCCCATCGGCATCACCGTGACTGACTATCTGGGCGAATCGCTCACGCAAACCCGGCCGCATGTGCTGGTGGATTTCACCACCCTGGGTGCAGCGGTAAGCCATATTTATACGGCGCTGGAGCATGGCGTTATTCCCGTCGTGGGAACCAGCGGCTTTTCGGCTCAAACCCTTTCCGACATTCGCGAGGCGGTAGAGCGCACGGGCACCGCCTGTATCATCGTGCCCAACTTCGCCATCGGTGCGGTGCTGATGATGCAGTTCGCCAGAGAGGCTGCACGTTATTTCCCCAACGTGGAGATTATCGAAATGCACCACGACGGCAAGATAGACTCTCCCTCAGGGACGGCGATACGCACCGCCGAAGTGATTGCCGCGGCACGCACCGAGCGACCCCGACAGATTGTGCAGGAACAGAAGTTCGAAGGAGCACGCGGCGCGAGCGTTGCCAGTGTGCCCGTGCACAGTGTTCGTTTGCCCGGTCTGGTAGCGCACCAGATGGTGATTTTCGGCGGACAGGGTGAATTGCTGACCATTCGGCACGACTCGATGGACCGGCAATCCTTTATGCCCGGCGTCATGCTTGCCATCCGTAAGGCGCAACAGGTGCAGGGTCTGGTGGTGGGACTGGAGCATCTGCTGTAGAGTGACCAGGACGCCAAAGGGGCGGACAGAGCCGTGCTCCATCCGCTGCGGTGACGAGGTTCGCGCTCGACCAACTATGGAAAAAGGAGGGAAAGCATGAAGCTGTTTCTGGATACCGCCAACATCGAGGAGATCCGAACCGCCTGGAGCTGGGGCGCGATTGAGGGCGTGACCACCAACCCCTCGCTGGTAGCAAAGGAGGGACGCCCGTTCAAAGACATCGTGCGCGAAATCTGCGAGATCGTCAACCCGGGCGACATCAGCGCAGAGGTCGTTAGCCTCGATGCGGAGGGGATGATCCGCGAGGCGCGTGAGGTCGCCAGCTGGCATCCCAACATCGTGGTCAAAATCCCGATGACCCAAGAGGGCATGAAGGCGGTGAGGGCACTCTCGCGAGAGGGCATTCGCTGTAACGTCACGCTGGTGTTCAGCCTCTCGCAAGCGTTTCTGGCAGCAAAGGCAGGAGCGTATTACATCAGCAATTTCGTCGGACGCGTGGACGACATCAGCGGGGAAGGCATGAATGCCGTGCGCGACACGGTGAATATGATCAAGGAATACGGTTTTCAGAGCCAGGTGCTGGTTGCCAGCGTACGTCACCCGATGCATGTGGTGGAAGCGCTGCGGGCGGGGGCACACGCCTGCACCGTACCGTTCAAGGTGCTGGAGCGGCTCTATCAACACCCGCTGACGGACATCGGCATCCAGCGGTTCCTGGCGGACTGGCAGAAGTCCGGGGCAAGCATTTTCTGAGGCAATGGCATATCCGACAGAGTGGACAACCGGTTCTGTGACCGCGCCGCGCGGTTTTCGGGCGGCAGGTGTGCGTTGTGGCGTCAAGTCCAGAGGGAAGGACCTCGCGCTCATCGTTTCGGATACACCGGCGACGGTCGCCGGCATGTTCACCACCAACCGCGCCGCTGCGCCTTGTGTGCGCTACTCGCGCCATGTGGTGGAATCGGGTGTGGCCCGCGCCATCGTCGCCAATAGCGGTAACGCCAACGCCGCTACCGGTGAAGAGGGCTTCATGGACAATGTGCGCATAGCGCAGAAAGTGGCGCAGCTGCTGGAATGCCCTCCCGCGCAGGTGGTGACCGCCAGCACGGGCATCATCGGGCATCGGCTGCCGCTGGAGAAGATAGAGGCGGGCATCGAGCAGGCGATGCTGGAGCTCTCTCCAGAGGGCGGAGGTGCCGCCGCCGAAGCCATCATGACCACCGACACAGTGCCCAAGCAGGAAGCCGTTTGCCTGAGGTTCCCCGAGGGCGAAGTGCGAATCGGCGGTATCGCCAAGGGCGCAGGCATGATTGCCCCCAATATGGCCACCATGCTCTGTTTCCTCACCACCGACGCGCAGATTTCCGCGCCCGTCCTGCAGCAGGTGCTGAAGGACGCTGTGGAACGCTCTTTCCACTGCCTGACCATCGACTCCGACACGAGTACCAACGACATGGTGGTGATTCTGGCAAACGGGCAGTCGGGTGTGGAGGTACATCGCTATCTGGACGATTTCCAGCTGGCTTTAGAGCAACTGTGCATTCGCCTGGCTCAGCGCATCGCGCGGGACGGCGAGGGGGCTACCAAGCTGGTGGAGATCGAGGTGCGCGGTGCGCCTACCTTCACGCAGGCGCGCCAGATGGCGAAGACGGTGGCGGAGTCGCCACTAGTGAAGACCGCCCTCTTCGGCAACGACCCCAACTGGGGGCGCATTCTGGCGGCGATGGGGCGCAGCGGGGTGGACTTTGATCCCGACAGGGCGCAAATCGCCCTGCAGGGAACGCTGGTGTACGCCGACGGCAAGCCAACCACCTTCGACGCCCATGACCTGCACGAACGGTTGAAAGCGGATACGGTGACCATCGCCATCGATCTGCAGGAGGGCACAGAACACGCCACTGTATGGACCTGTGACTTCAGTTACGACTACGTGCGCATCAACGCGGAGTACAGTACCTAGCGGACGGCTTGGGCACGACCCGCGCAACGGTGGACGGTAGTCAAGCGGTAACCAGCACGTTGACAACCGAGGCGTTTGGCACCCCGGTGGCTCAGTGGGGCAACAGTGCCAACCCCTACCGCTTTGCGGGCGCATGGGGCTACCGCGATGGCGGCGATGCAGGCTTGCTGTCTATCGGGGCGCGGTGGTATGATCCTGCTGTCGGTCGGTGGACGAGCGCGGACAAGTGGCTGGGCAACATCTACCGTCCGCTGTCGTTGAACCGGTATCTGTATTGCGAAGATGACCCGGTCAACGCGGTGGATCCGAGTGGGCGAGTTTATGTTGACATCAATCTATCTATCAACATAGGTATCTTCCAAATTGGTATTGGACTCCAGTTCGGAAACACCGGCCCGGGCAAGCCATTCGGATGGCATTTCTATGTAGGTGGCGGCATAGGTATTGGCCCGCCAATTACTGGAAGTTTCAACAGCTCATGGGATTATATCACACCAGGGCCGTATATAGGGGGTGGAGGATACATGCCTACACCGTTCCTGCCAATTGGACCGGGAGGACAAGTCGGCTGGTCGCCTAGAGGGGGATGGTTTAGGGAAGGCGGCATCGGCACGCCGGGTCTGAGCGGTTCCATTGGATGGGTTTTCTGAGTGCTACCCTTTACCTTATACGTGGGGCGCGAGCAAGATGTCCGCGCCTAAGGGAGATACGAGGGATGTGGGTAATTGGTATACTATTTATCTTAGCAGGCGTAGAGATGGTTCTCAGAGGGGAGCGAAGCCGTTTGGCACAACCAACTCTACAACTGCATCAGGAGAGTTACGAACGTTTCTTCGGCTCGGATGTAATGCTTGACACGGGGTTTCTACTGTCTGTGTTATTGCCTTGGCTCTTCGTGGGGGCTGTTTTTAGTGGAAGGATCTCCGCTCCGGTGCAGGGCGTGATATGTCTGATGGGGTCTGTTGGCTCGATATATGTGTGGTATAAGACAAGACACCGCATCAGAAGTTACCAGCGTCGGTTCTACCAGGCACTATTTGCTGGACGATGGACACGGTGGTGGGGAGTCGGGTGTATCTTGCTTGGTCTGCTATTTGTTCTGATATAGTGCTCCCTCCAGCGAGGTTTTCCCTCTGTCGTTGCTAGAAGGGATACCGCGCATAACCAGACTTGCTACTTATACTTACCTTTATAATCAACCAAAGACTGGGCAATCCGGAGGCACACAGGATTTACCGTGACGATGGCGATGTAGGCTTGCTGTCTATCAGGGCGCGGTAGTATGATCCTGCTGTCGGTCGGTGGACGAGCGCGGATAAGTGGCTGGGCAGCATCTACCGTCCGCTGTCGTTGAACCGGTATCTGTATTGCGAGGATGACCCGGTCAACGCGGTGGATCCGAGTGGGTGCAGACCGTTCAAAGAATACTGGGACTGGTTCTGGGGTGGTATTGGTGCTG
This sequence comes from Armatimonadota bacterium, assembly GCA_026003195.1. Taxonomy (NCBI): domain Bacteria; kingdom Bacillati; phylum Armatimonadota; species Armatimonadota bacterium. The sequence goes on along the minus strand of BPGU01000004.1, from coordinate 514,581 downwards.
GTATAGGGGGTGATATCGGGGGTTTAGCTGGCCCGCCCGGCGTATGGATTGGCATAGGACTGGGCGGCGCGGTAGGCGTGTGGATAGGAGATCAGATTTGGGAGGGAGGCGAACAACTCTACGATATCGTGAAGAATGCATGGAACGGTCTGCGTAGAAAGCTGGAAGATCTGAGGATGTACAACGCTATGCTCGATGAATTGGGCTTGTAGCGTTGCTTTCGAAGGTGGGAAAGGTAGCGGAGATGCAAAGCAAGAACGGCAAAACCCATGGATTTTGGCGAGACGTAGGAATATGGGTGGGAGGGATGGTTAGTCTTATCGTCGCAAACTTCATCTACAGCAGGGTTAACCCATCCTACCACAACCCATTCTTCAAGGAGCCAGTCGGTATGGCAATAGTGCTTGGGATACCAACCATTATGTACTGGTGTTGGATTAGGAGACACCTTAGGTAGAGGGAGCGGTTAACGCTGCGGGCGCGCTATCTGGGCAATACGGTAGCTGACGGGGCAACAGTGCCAACCCCTATCGCTTCGCTGGGGCATGGGGTTATCGTGACGATGGCGATGCAGGCTTACTGCACGTCGGGGCACGCTACTACGACCCGCAGGCAGGGCGGTTTATCAGCCGGGATGCGGTGCTTTCGGAGCATCCCATCGGACATAAGCTGGCTCCTTAATCAACGCTCCCCAATCTGGCGAGATCGGCTCGGCGAGAGCCTCGCCCTCCAGGATGACCACGCCTAACAAACCACCTGTGCAGCAGCTAAGACTCCGAGAAGTACTCCTCCAGGTGTTCGCGCAGCAGGGCACGGGCGCGGTGCAAACGTGCCTTCACCGCAGCGACGGTCAACCCCGTGCGTTCCGCCGTCTCCTGGTTAGACAGGTCTTCCATATCGCGCAGCACCAGCACCTCCCGCAGATGAGGGGGCAGCTTATCTACCGCCTCGCGCACCTTCTGGCGTATCTCCTCGTCCAGCACTACCTGTTGCGGGTTTTGGGCGGTGGGGTCTATCATCTGGCGCAGCAGGTTTTCGGCATCTTCCTCCTCGCCCAGTGGCTGGTCCAGCGAGATGGTGGGGTGCGCCATCATCTGCTGCTGTCTACGCACGCACAGGTTGCGGGCGATGCGAAAGAGCCACGTCGCAAACGAGGAGTCCCCTCGAAACTGCGGCAGGGCACGGAAGGCGCGAATCATCGCCTCCTGCAGCACATCCGCCGCCATATCCGGGTTGGCGCACGCACGGGTCATGGCGCGATAGACCTGCGCCTGATAACGATGGATCAGACGGTCAAACGCGCGGCTATCACCCTGCTGGGCGGCGCGTATCAGATGACTCTCTTCACGAGTGGACACCGTATTCCTCTCCCACCTTCCAATTCATTCGCCCGACCGGTTCCGTTTCCTTTCGGAGCCTGTTCCTCAGAAAAGCTCACCCTCCCCGTCGGAAAGTGAGCAGGGTCAGCGAGAGCGGGGGGAAGGTGTATCGCAAGCCTTCCTTGCCCGCTCGGGCAGTGCCTTTGACCATGCGCACCGCGTCCGGCTGTTCGAAACTGTTCTGTGCCGTGGGGCTATCGCCAGCCAACGTGTGAACGCTGGCTGCTCCGCGTGGGATGAAATCGCGCAGCACGATGTCCGTCGTCAGCGCGGAGTCGGGGTGGCGATTGATAACCATCAACGTCAGTTCCGAGCCGTCTGCATTCACCGCTGCCACCGCATCCAGATACGGCGCCTTTTCCACTGCCGGCAGGTCGTGCAGAGCAGCTACTGAGAAAGTGGGCGAGGTCACCGTCAGTCCAATAGGTATGCGCCCAGCCAGGTGGGCGTACATCTCATGCGCCAGTTGCACCGGATTCTTCCACACGAACTCGCGATGCTTGCGCAGCCCGCCCCCATGATTCATCAGTGCGCTATGCGTAATCAGCTCTACCAGGTCACCCAGTCGGATGGAGGTGTTGATGATACCCGACAGGTAGATGGCTTCGGTGATGGTCTGGTTGTTCACGCGGTGTGGGGTCATTATCTGCAGCTCGGTGATAGCGATGCGGGGTGGTTTCACCCGTCGCGCCATCTGCCGCCCCAGCTCCGCCAGATGTCCCTCATACCACACCGGAAACGCAGCGATAGAGCGATATATCCGCTCCGTCGGCGTGTCGGGGGGTACGGAGTGCGCGATAAGCGTGTGGATGGACAGCGAGCGCAGGATATCCGCGCACCGCTCGATGAGCGGCTCGTTCCAGTGGGCGTCCTGTCCGCAGGCAATGACCTCAATGGTGGGGTCTACCGCTTTCATCGCCTGCACGAATCGGCGGTAGCGTTCGGCATACTCCTCGCGGGTGCAGTGCCCGATTTGCCAATCGCCCCACAGCTCGTTGCCGATTTCCCAGTAACGCACGTTGTAGGGTTCGGGGTGTCCGTTGGCAGCACGTCGCCGCCCCTGCGGGGTGCTGGTGCTTCCATTGCAGTACTCTACCCATCGCGCCGCCTCTTCGGGCGTGCCGTTGCCCGCGTTGATACAGATGAGGGGTTCACACCCGACCGCCTTGCACAGCGCCATGTACTCATCCGTGCCCACGTGGTTGTATTCCACCACGTCGTGCCAGGCGGGGTTGGGACGCAAAGGGCGATCGTCTATCGGACCCACTCCGTCTTCCCAGTGATAGCCGGAGACGAAGTTGCCTCCCGGAAAACGCAGCAGGGGCAGTTTCGCCTGCTTCAGAGCTTTGACCGCATCCACGTCGAAACCGCTGACGTTGTCGGCGGGAAAGAGGAAGCACTGGTCTATCCACACGGTGCCGGGCGCGTCGACGGTCAACGTGAAGACCAGCAGTTCGCCCCGTTCAATGCCTGCGGCATCCACAGAGAGGCGCAGGGTGTATTTGCGCCAGCTCTTCGTCAGCTTCCCTACCCTGCCCTCCGCCAGCACACGCCGTTCGTCGGCGGTACGGATGCTGGCATACAGGCTGCCCGCATCGCCCTTTGCCCACACACTGAGCACCATTCTGCGCTGGCGATGCAGCGGCAGGAATATCGGCTGGGCGACGCCCGCACGGGGTGAGCGCACCTCGATGCGCTGAGAGGTTTCGGAGTTCACCCTGTCCGGGTCCAGCGCATAGCGTGCTTCACCGTCGCCGGTGCGCATCCAGCCGTATGCCACTCCCTCACGCAGGCTTTCCTCCAGCCGGTGCAACAGAGGGCGCGTTACCGTCTCCGACACACCCCACCACGCCAGATGGCGCGGCAGGGTCTCCGCAGGCGGTCGCCCGCCGTATTGAAAGAAGCGGTTCGGTTCCAAACCGGGGTTCACCAGCACCTGTGCCCAGATGCCGTGGTACACATTGCGCCCGAGATGCTCGGTGAATTTACCGAAAAGGCGGGGGCTGATGGCTTGCTCCCGCCGCTGGTCAGTGAACACCTCCAGGTGTGGCGCGTTGTCCTCCACGAATCGAATCAGCGGTTCCATCGCTCCTCCTTATCCTGCCAGGATGCGTTTCAACATACCGAGCGTTTCATCGATCTGCTCACGCTTCTCAAATCCGATGATGAAGCTGTCCACGCATCGTTGCGCTATTACGAAGCGCAGGCTTTCTTCGCGCTCCTGCGCGGAGAGGAATCTGCCCTCGCCGAAAATCTTCATGCCAATCACGCCTTTTCCTGCCGCACGCATCTGGCGCAGCAGTTCGGCAATCTCTTCGGGCTTGCCGTCCATCGCCGTACCCCGATGATTGATGCGAGCCAGCTGCACCTGCGCCCAGGGCGAAGCCTGCGACGTTTTGAGCGCGGCAAGGCTGTGGCACGATGTGCCGTGTGCCCGGATAATCCCCTTCTGTCGCGCCTCCTCCAGCGCATCCCGCATCGAGCGCAGGTCATCCGTCCAGGTGGGGGAAGTGGTGCAGTGGAGCAGGACGATATCGATGTAGTCCGTGCCCATCTCCTGGCGGAAGCGGTCTAATGCGCTTTGGGCATCGGTAACCGGTTCCGGTAGACCCATCGGACCGAACCAGATTTTGCTCTGGATGACCACCTTCTCGCGCGGAATGCCTCTGAGCGCATCGCGCAGGAAGGGGTGCGTGCCGTACAGGTCGGCGGTATCGAAGAAGGTGATGCCGTTCTCGTAGGCGTGTCGTATCAGCGAGACGAACGCCTCCTTGCCCATACGGGTGTGATTGGACTGGCGCATCCAGCCGCGCACCCCTGTGCCGATGCCGACGAACGAAGCTTTGAGACCAGTTTTGCCCAGTGCGACCTGTTCTGTCGGCGAGCGCACAGGGGGCTTTTGCTGAGCCTCCGCGACCGTTTCCAGCCACATCCCTCCTGCTCCTGCCAGCACGGTTCCGAGAAACTCACGACGTGTCATCGGTTGCATCCGTATACTCCTCTCCCCGCAATAACGACGTTTCATGAAGTGCCTGTCCGCTTTCAGAGCGGCGCGCATAATGTGTGCACCTCCGCCTGTATTATACGCTTTCGGCAGAGGGGATGTCTACAAAAGGGACGGATTGTCAAGAACCTGAGCCAGGCTAGATGGGTTATAGAAGAACCCGCCAGAGGTGCAGTGCCCGATAGTTTTCAAACCCTTGACAACACTGGGGAGGGTAGCAGTATCATGAGGACAGAAAACAGCAGAAGAGGAGGGGGGCTAAAAATGAGAAACCCTGCGAAGGTGGTACTGCTCGATATCCTCATTCTGTGCGCGACTTCAGCAGTGACGGCCGTACATCCCGCAAGTGTTTCGGCAGGAGCCTCGCCTTCCCCACAGTGGCTATCCGCTTTTCGGGGCAATCTCCGCACCTGCCCACGACTCGATCAGCTTCACTACTGCCGTATGGTCTACGTCGCCGCCAATCTGCTGCTTCGCCATCTCGAACATCTCTGCGGCAAGCTGCATCAACGGCACGGGCACGTACGCCTCACGCGCCATCGAGACGGCGATACGCGCGTCCTTCGCCAGCAGAGCAAGGCTGAAGGTGTTCGGGAACTCTCTGGTGAGCACCCGTTCGGGGAAATGTACTTCGGTGGAGAACGATCGTCCCGAGCTGACGTTAATCACCTCCAGCGCGATGGCAGGGTCTACTCCTTGCTTCACCAGCGTCACCAACCCCTCCGCCGCCGAGAGCAGGGCAATCGCCAGCAGCATGTTGTTCACCGCTTTGACGGCGTGCCCCGCGCCCACGTCGCCCACGTGGAACACCTTGCCTGCGAAAGCCTGAATCACGGGCAAAGCGCGCTCGTAGGTTTCGCGGTGACCACCTACCATCACCGTCAGCGTGCCCGCTTCCGCGCCCGCTTTGCCTCCCGAAACAGGAGCATCTAGAAAGTCGCAACCTGCCTCCCGCAACCGCTGAGGGGCTCGGTATCGCGCAGGAAGTGCAGCCAAGCCTGCGGACGGGCAGACCTCTCCCCAGCAGGCGAGTATAACAAAATCTCCACTTCCTGTCCGTCGGTGACGTGTATATCCTGCAACGGACGGAGCACGGTAATCACTGTTCTATCCCTCCTGCAACTCCATTACATCACAGGTAAACCGTCAGGCAATTACTCTTGACAACCTGTGCACCCGGTTTTATGCTATATCCAGCATTCTACTGCAAGAGGTATCCTGTATGGCTACCGTATGGCTGATCTGTCCTGACGCGGTGTTGCGAGAACGGCTGTTGCGGTGCTTGCGTGATGGGGAGCAGGTGACCGTATGCGTGAAGCCGTGCGTTGCGGATGCGGTGGTGGTAGTGCCTCCTGTGTTCACACAGGCTCAGGTAGAGACATTGCGGGCGTATGTGGACACGGGCAGTGTACGTGAGGCGGCGAGGCGCAGGTGCTGTTCGGAGCAGACGGTTCGGCGTCATCTGGCGGCGGCGTGAGCGCGGGTGGGTGCGCAGAACGTGGCGCAGTTGGTGCACGTGGCGTGGGTGTTGGGAGTATTAACCGCTCCGTCTAGTACAAATTGGGTACAAAAATGGCAAAAATGGACTATTGACACGGGGGGGGGGACAGAGTAGAATAGGGAGTGAAAACTCTCAAAGGAGGAGGTTTGGGAAGATGTTTGTTGCCATCTCGAGGTTCGCCTCAATTATTACGCTCGCATTGGTGCCTTTGGTGGGAGTGCTTTCTAATAATAGCAGAAGACAACAGAAGAAGAGGGTGCTGCAGATGAAAAACTCCCGTCTGCTTGTCGCTCTGATTATCCTCGCCCTGGCTTGCGTGCAACTGTCCAGTGCGCAACCGCTCACACCGAAGCCCCTGCACACTGACCGCAGTCTGGCTGCTCTCATTGCAGTGCGTGGGCAGTTCACCAGCCTCATCGTGGATGCACAGCGGCAACTCACCCTGCGCGTGTGGGCAGCGGACTTTTCGCCCAACGAGCCGGTGGACTTCGACCAACTGCTCAGCCGGTCGTTCAGCGAGTTGGAACTGCCGGAGGAACCCGGTTGGGGGCTGTTCACTCCATCCGGTGATTACTTGGAGATTCAGGTGCGCGTGACCGACCGGCAGGGCAGGTTGGGTCGGGTGGAGTTTCGTAACGCTGAAACATGGCAACTGGTCGGTAGCATCTGGGCGAACGCTTATCGCACAGAAGCTTCGGGGGTGTTCTCCATCCCCGCAGACCTGCGTGAGATGGTGGCGGAGGTGTTGAACGACACCGGTCGGGTGCTGGCTCGCATTGCGGTAGACGTAGGCAAGTTTGATACGGTGGTGCCGGTGCTGGTAGGAGGCAACTTTGAACCCTACTATATTGAACCGGCGTACTGCTCTCACTTTGGGGAACAGCCTGGCGATGCCGGGGGCAGCCGGTCTGGTAACCCGTACAATCCACCGGGCGCGAAAACCTACGTAGGCAGTGGTATGGGGCGCAGCTACTCCACAGCGTATCATGACTTCATGAACGACAGCCCAGTGGTGATCACTGATGTATGGCCCCCCGACCCGTTTAGGGGGCTATACCGGAAGAAGACCATTGCGAACACAGTAAACTTTGGGCGGTTCAGGGTAGCCGACCCGCAGGCAATGGCACAGCTCGTACAGGCAGTCAGTACGGCGGCGGCAGAGGATCCCTCTCGCCCGCTGCCGTCTGTGCAGGCGTTGCCCTATTCGGAGGGTTGTGCGAGGTGGCGTGTGGGTTTTACCGGTCAGGTGACGGCGGTGCTGGCGATCCCCTACGAGCGCAAGAAGCGTCAAAGGGCACTGGAGGCTTTTCTGAGCACCATTCACACCCTGCTTGCTCCACAGCGCGGTTTTCTTTCGGTGCTTGCAGCGAATGCGGCGAACCAATGGCTTCAGGACCTGCAAAACCAGCAGGCGTCAGGTCTAAAACCGGGCGAGGTGATGGCATGGGGGGATGTGTACTCGGTGCTCACCGATGGCACGATGAGCGTCCCGCGTGTGGTCAACCTCACGCAGGAGTGGACGGTCTACGTCAAGGTGAGGTATCCAGACGGAAGCACCGCCCATGCTGAGGGTATCGTTCAGGCACTGCGCGATATACCCCTTACCAACCCATCGCCGCCGCCGTCTGCTGCTCCAGATACATATGTTGGCAAGCAGGGGGCAAAGATATACCTCGGCAAGGGTTGGAGATGGAAGCTAAAGCTCACCGCGCCCGGTGGGGAAGAGCGTTTTGTGGATACGCCGAACCCTAATCCCGTGGTCACACTATACATCGACGTCACTACACCTCCCAGCCAGCCGCCCGGCGGGTCGTAGTGAAGAACCCTGTGGCCGGCAGACTCACGTGCCCCGCTACGAGCCTTCCTATAGTTTGTAGTGGCGCACGTGAGTGTGCCTTTCTAACCGGGTGAGCCCCCCTTGGGGGGCTATGTCCCCTTTGGGGCAATCTCCGCACCTGCCCACGACTCGATCAGCTTCACTACTGCCGTATGGTCTACGTCGCCGCCAATCTGCTGCTTCGCCATCTCGAACATCTCTGCGGCAAGCTGCATCAACGGCACGGGCACGTACGCCTCACGCGCCATCGAGACGGCGATACGCGCGTCCTTCGCCAGCAGAGCAAGGCTGAAGGTGTTCGGGAACTCTCTGGTGAGCACCCGTTCGGGGAAATGTACTTCGGTGGAGAACGATCGTCCCGAGCTGACGTTAATCACCTCCAGCGCGATGGCAGGGTCTACTCCTTGCTTCACCAGCGTCACCAACCCCTCCGCCGCCGAGAGCAGGGCAATCGCCAGCAGCATGTTGTTCACCGCTTTGACGGCGTGCCCCGCGCCCACGTCGCCCACGTGGAACACCTTGCCTGCGAAAGCCTGAATCACGGGCAAAGCGCGCTCGTAGGTTTCGCGGTGACCACCTACCATCACCGTCAGCGTGCCCGCTTCCGCGCCCGCTTTGCCTCCCGAAACAGGAGCATCTAGAAAGTCGCAACCTGCCTCCCGCAACCGCTGGGCGATGCGTCGGCTGTGATTGGGGTCGCCGCTGGTGCAGTCTATCCACACCGTGTCAGGCTTCAGCGCGGGCTGAACCTGCTCCACCACGGCTTCTACCTCCACGCTGGTAGGCAAGCAGGTGAAGATGAACTGCGCCTGCGCTGTATCCCTCAAGTCGGTCACTGCGTGGGAGCCAAACTGTTGCGCGTGTGCCTGTGCTTTGCTGGCAGTGCGGTTCCACACCAATGTATCAAACCGTTTGGCGAGGTGTCCCGCCATCGGATAACCCATTGTTCCCAACCCGATGAAAGCGACCTGAGCCATCGTTTCCTCCTCTCACTCATGTAAGCCTAGGCACTCTTCTCTATGCTCTTTGCCTCCGTGTCCCTTTCTCCCTTCATATTTCTGCATGTGAACTTACTCCTCTAGCTCCGCGTAGTACTTCTCCACCGTCTCGTAGTCCACCGTGTGGTCTGGCGTCATGCCCAGCCTCTCGTACAGCTGGCGTCGGGCGCGCATGTCTGCCAGCAACACGGCGCGGGCGTGCCTCGCCACCTCTTCGGCTACCTCCAGCGGCACGACCACCACGCCGTCATCATCCGCCCCGACGATGTCGCCCGGGCGCACCTGCACACCCCCGCAGCCAATCCGGGTCTGCACCTCGGCGACCTCGATACGCCCCGGAATGATGGTGCGTCCCCGCGCTCGACAGCATATCGGCGTCTTTTGCAGAGTCAGCTCGTAGGTGTCACGTGCGTAGCCGTCGGTGATGATGCCTACTGCGCCTGCCGCGACCACGCCCAAACTGTTGGCGGAACCCCAGAACCCCACCTCTTTACTGCCGCCCGTATCGGTGACTATCACGTGACCGGGCTGGATCAGATGTTCAAAGCCGATGTGTCCCACCTCTTGGAACCAGATACCGTGCGCATTGACAATCTCTTCGGTGGTGCTCAGCTTCCACATGGGACGGTTCGCGGGCACACAGCGCACCGTCAGCGCCACACCCCAGAAGCGCATCCCGCTCCACAGAGGGCGTACGTCGGGCGACATCAGTGTCAGGTCAAAGTAGCCGATGCCGTCCAGCGCGTCACAAACATCTACCACGCGCAGGTATTTGTAGAGTTTGCAGATGGCGAAAGCGTCCGACATTTCCTCCTCCTGTTCTTATCTCAGCCACACCGCAGGCCCGGGTGGCGTGTTGGCAGTGGCTTTGGGTACGACGTATCTGACCAGGGAGATGTCCCCTCTTGCCTCGAAGATTCGCGAATCCACCACCCGCTTGCCTCCATCGTCCTGCCCATCTACGCCTGCAGAATACAGCAAAAACCCCCTTGCTCCGGTGCGGTACACAAACTGTCCGCCGGTGATAGGGTCTTGATTCAAATCGGCAACACCTGCTTCAGTCAGGGTGCGTGGATATCTCCCATGACGCATCCGATAGGCACGCACTGCCGCTGCACACGCCAGCAGACGCAAGCGTGTGACGTTGACCGCAGACTTGTCGGAGGATTTGCCGCATACGGTCGCTATCGGGCTCTGGTTGAGCGGATGTTTGGGCACGCCCGGCGACCCTCTCTGGAGCAAGGGCTTTTGGGCTTCGGCGATGGCTTTATCGTACAGCCGCGCCGCTTCGCGTGTGGCGGCACGCAAGTTCATGATTCTGCCCATATAGCGGGGCGCACCCGACGAGGCACCGAAGAGCCGTGTCATCCTTTCACCGCCCTCGTACAGGGCGTGGTACATGGCGATGGTGAGTCGCTTCTCGCCTTCTAGCGCCCGCCAGTAGGGTACACGCACCTTCTCCCACTCCCGCACGACCTGTACCACTCGGTCGCACTCGGCAGGGGGGAGTTTCGTCATCTCCTCGGTGAAAGTAGCGATAGCGATGACTATCATCGCCTCTCCGACGAGATACCGCAGGAGCGGTGCGCCGTTGCGAAGCGCTTCTGACAGCAGCAAGACGGTGCGCAGGTCGTCTATGGCTCTGGTTGCGTCGCCCTCCTGAAACGCCAGGCGCATGTCGGCGGCTTCCACACGCGCCCATTCCCGGAACGTTGCGGAGGACCTGATCAGGCTATCTATGTTTTCCCAATCGGTGACGACCGAAGGTTTTGCCAGCAGATTTCTGTATTCCCGCCGAACCGGCTCATAGACGGCAACATAGCGGCGCAATGTAGAGGCACTGGCTCCGGGTTGGTACACCTGCCGAGTCAGCTGCTTCAGCCCGGGTGTGCTTGCCTGCAACTGGTGGGTCTTTTGCACCAGCTGCAAGTAGGCGGGGTATGCGTTGTCGGGGGGTGTCTGCGGAGAGGGAACGGGCACATCGGGCGGTGCCGTCCAGCGCAGGAAGAGTATCCCTGCAGACATCAGCACGAGAAAAACCACCGCGCCACATCCGATGAGCCATGTGCCGCGTGTACTCATGGAGACCGTACCTCCTCTCCTCAGAGGGTGTTCCCTCGTCTGTCAGGGCTCCATCTTGTCAGCAGTCTCCCCCGGGTGCCCACGTTGAGCCTCTTCCACCATTTGCAGAAACTCCTCCTCGCTCAGTACAGGCACACCCAGCTGCAGTGCCCTCTGATACTTCGAGCCGGGGCTTGCACCGACCACCACATAGCTGGTCTGCCGGCTGACGCTGCCGGAGGCTTTCCCTCCCAGCTCGCGCACGAGAGCCTCCGCCTCTTCGCGGGTGAAACGCTGCAGCGCGCCGGTGAATACGAAGGTCAGCCCTGCGAAGGCATCAGAGCGTTTCTGTCGTTCGGCGATAGGGGTCACGCCTGCCTCCAGCATCTTCTGAATCACCCGGCAGTTCTCTTCGCGGCGGAAGAACTCCACAATCTCGCGCGCAGTGGCGGGACCGATTTCGGGTATCTGCAGTAGTTGCTCCTCCGTGGCGCTCATCAACGCCTCCAGACTGCCCAGATACTCGGCGAGCAGCTGGGCGGCGCGTTCACCTACCTGTCGGATGCCCAGCGCGTAGATGAAGCGCGACAAAGGAACCTGCTTGCTGCGCTCCACCGAGTTCAACAGGTTCTCCGCCAGCTTCTCGCCCATGCGCTCTAAGGGCAGCAGGTCTTCTTTTTTCAGGTAGTACAGGTCGGCAGGGTCGTGGATGATGCCCTCCTCGAAGAGCCGCTGCACCCACTTGTCGCCGAAGCCTTCGATGTTCATCGCGTTGCGCGAGGTGAAGTGCCGGATACGTTCCACAATCTGCGCCGGGCAGGCAAGGTTGACGCATCGTGCCACTGCCTCGCCCTCCGGTTTCTCCACCGGCGCACCACATTCGGGGCAGGTTTGCGGGCGCACGATGGGCTGCTCATCGCCATCGCGTTCCTCTTCCACTACCGAGACCACCTCGGGGATCACGTCGCCCGCACGTTGAATCACCACCACATCGCCAATCATCACTCCCTTGCGGGCGATTTCGTCCTCGTTGTGCAGGGTGGCGCGAGAGACGGTCACGCCTCCTACTTCCACCGGCTCCATCACGGCGACGGGGGTCAACGCACCGGTGCGCCCAACTTGCCAGCGCACATCCAGAATGCGTGTACGTGCCTGCTGGGCGGGGAACTTGTACGCTATCGCCCAGCGGGGGCTGCGCTGGACATATCCCAAATCCTGCTGCATCAGCAAGGAGTTCACCTTCACCACCACGCCATCCACGTCATAGTTCAGCTCGCCCCGACGCGCTGTCCACTCTTCGCAAAAGGCAACCACTTGCTCGATATCCGAGCATATCCGCGCATGTGGGTTGACCGGGAACCCCCATGCCTTCAGCGTCTGCAGAATCTGCCAGTGCGTCTCGAAGCTTGCCCCTTCGATGGCACCGATGCCATAGGCAAACAGGCTGAGGCGACGTTTGGCGGTGATGCGAGGGTCTAACTGGCGCACAGAACCCGCCGCTGCATTGCGTGGATTGGCGAAGGTGGGTTCGCCCGTCTGCTCACGCTCCTCGTTGATGCGGCGGAACTCTTCGTGCGTTAGATAGACTTCGCCGCGCACCTCTACGAACGACGGGATGGCTACAGCAGGCTCCTCAAAAAGGGAGGCGGGCGCACTCACCGGCTGCCGCAGGCGCAAAGGGATGGCGCGAATCGTACGCAGGTTCTGGGTGACATCCTCGCCCTGGATGCCGTCGCCGCGCGTCGCACCCGTGACGAACACACCGTCCACGTAGGTGAGCGAGATAGCCAGCCCGTCTATCTTCAGCTCTGCCACGTACTCGATGGGCTGGTCTAAGGGCATCCCCAGGAAGCGTTTGATACGCTGGTCAAATGCGCGAAGTTCCTCGGCGCCAAAGGCGTTGTCCAGACTGAGCATCGGCTGGCGGTGGGTGTGAGTAGCAAACGCCTCCAGCGGCGGTGCGCCCACACGCATGGAAGGTGAGTCGGGAGTACGCAGGTCGGGAAACTGCTCCTCTAACTGGAGTAGTTCGCGCATCAGCGCGTCGTACTCCGCATCGGAAATCTCGGGCTGGTCTAACACATAGTAGAGGTAGTTATGGTGTTCAATCAGCCTGCGTAGCTCCTCCAATCGCTTTTGTGCCTGTTGGCGTGTGAGTTCGCGCATGGGGTAAGCCTCCTTGCCGGTGTTCTATCAGATGTATACGCTCCGCAGGAGCAGAGTCCTTGCCGGCTCCCCCCGTGCTGTTCCCCTCTAAAAATCCTCTCGCCAAACCGATAATTTCACTGGCATCGCTCCTCTAAAGAAAACAGACAACGCGCGTTTTGAGTGGTTACCGTTGCCAGCTCCTCGAGGGGAACGTTCTTCAACGAGGCAACTATCTCGGCAATCAGTGGGATGTAGGCAGGTTCATTGCGCTTGCCGCGATAAGGCATCGGCGCCAGGTAGGGAGCATCCGTCTCCAGAATCAGGTTCTCCAGCGGTGTTTGCTGTATGACCTCGCGTAAGGTATGGGCGTTCTTGAAGGTCACGACGCCCCCGATTCCCAGATACCAGCCCATCTCCACCGCGCGCTGGGCGTGACGCGGTTCACCGCTAAAGCAATGCAGCACCCCACGCAGGGGATACTGTGAAAGGATGTCCAGCAGGTCGTCGTAGGCGTCGCGACAGTGGATGATGACCGGCAGCCGGAGCTGCAGAGCGATCTGAATCTGCTGTTCCAGAGCATACCGCTGTGCATCCTTCGGCGAGAGGTCGCGGTAATAGTCCAGACCGATTTCGCCGATTGCCACCACGCGGGGCTGTGATGCCAGTTGGCGGAGCCGCAGCAAGGCGTTCTCATCACAGTGCACCGCGTCGTGAGGATGAATGCCGACCGACGCCCAGCAGCCGTCGAAGTCAGCCGCTACCTGCAATGCAGACTCACTGCTGGCAAGGTCGTATCCGACGACGATAGCGTGGTGAACGCCCGCTTCTCTCGCACGGTTCCAGACGTGCGATGCGTCGGAGGCGAAATCGGGATGGTTCAGATGACAGTGCGTATCCGTCCAGATATTCATGCCACCATGATGCCTGAAAGGACGGGCGCCTGTCAAGAGTACGAGGAACCTTATCTTGTAAACAAACGTCTAATAAATGCGTAGCGACAGGAAGTATACCAGCAGGATGATTCGCAAGATTCGGAATTCAGAGCAAAAAACTGGTATGGCGTGCATGTTGCCGTTGTGGAATGCATTCATTGGATAAAGCACGTGCCGCCTACCACGTATCAGATTGTTGACGTGAGGAGAGGTCCACTATGCCACAGCTAAGGAAAGATCCGGTCACCCGGGAATGGGTGATCATCGCAACCGAGCGAAGCAAACGCCCGTCAGATTTCAAGACGAGCGAGGTGATAGAGAAGCGGGCAGAGTACGTGGCGGAGTGCCCGTTTTGCCCGGGCAACGAGCACCAGACGCCGCCGGAGGTGGCTTCCTACCGCAAGGCAGGAACCTATCCGAACAGCCCGGACTGGTGGGTGCGTGTGGTGCCCAACAAGTTTCCCGCGCTGGCGATTGAGGGCGACCTGGAGCGCAGCGGCATCGGCATGTACGACTACATGAACGGTGTCGGAGCGCACGAGGTGATTATCGAAACGCCTCGCCACGACCACCATCCCGCCTTAATGCCCGAGCAGCAGCTGGAAGAGGTCATCTGGATGTACCGCGATCGCTCGCTGGACCTGGCACAGGACAAAAGGTTCCAGTATATCATGGTGTTCCGCAACCATGGACGGGTGGCAGGTGCGTCGCTGGAACATCCGCACTCGCAGCTGATCGCTCTGCCGATGGTTCCTGCAGACGTACGCCGGCGCATCGAGGGCGCATCGCTGTACTACGACCTGCATGAGCGGTGCGTGTACGTCGACATGGTGCGACAGGAGGAACGAATGGGTGAGCGCGTGGTGGTGGCGAACGAGGAGTTTCTGGCGTTTACGCCCTTTGCTTCCAAGTACCCGTTCGAGACCTGGATTGTGCCGCGGCGGCATCAGCCCTCCTTCACGCAGATCGACCGCCAGCAGGCAGCGGCGTTCGCACACATCCTGAAGGAGGTGCTGTTGCGCATGGATGTTGCGCTCCACCATCCACCCTATAACTTCACGCTGCATACCGCGCCCATCAACCAGGAGCGCAACTACCACTACTTCCAGTGGCATCTGGCGATTATGCCGCGACTGACCATCGCGGCGGGCTTCGAACTGGGCACGGGCATCTACATCAACGTGACCACACCCGAAGATGCCGCCAAGCACCTGCGCGAGGTACAGCTGGATACGGAAAGCCGGCAGCCCGAACTGGTAGCGCCAGTGCATTAAACAGAGATGCATCTACGGAGGGGCACCCTCCGTTGCATCCGATGAGGGTTGCAGAAGATCGCTCTGTCGTGACCCAAAGAAGATGGCTCGGCAAGAGCCTTGCCCTTCCTGTGTCTGTTGGGAAGTTGGCATTCCGTTGCGTCCGCAGGGCCACGACAGAGCGTGACCTTCCATTATCAATCAGTCGGACAGCCTGTCGCGCAGCGACTGGTACCCCTTCACGCCCCGTATCCGCTTGATTTCAGCGAAGGAAACCATGCGCGATGGCATCGCATCCACCCGCCCATCTCATGCGAAAGCCCGTACCAGTTCGCGCACAGCGTACTACTCTGTCAAGGCTCCATCTTCTGGAGGGCGAGGCTCCTGCCGAGCCGTTGCAGCATCCAGGTTTTCGGCTCACCGGGAGGTTCGCCCTCCAGAGGTGCAAAGCGAAGATTCACCTTTGACAGAGCAGTACGCGCTGACCAGACGTCGTGCGCACCCAGCAAGCGGATAATGCCCGGCTGCTCCAGGAGCTGTTGCAATCGCCCGTTCTTAGTTATCGTATCCTCCTTGCCACAACGCGGGCGGGTGCGCCATCGCCCCCTTCAATCCGAAGGGGCAAACAAACAAGCTCTACCCAGCCCGGCTCCAGCGCACGCAGATTCAGTCCTTCCACCGCGATAACCCCTGCTCCCAACAGGGTGCGGTGTGTCAGCGGCTCGGGCGCGCCGAACTGTTCGACAGAGAGATAGTCTATCCCCACCAGCCGAATGCCCTTCTGCACCACCCAGTCCGCCGCATCAGGCGCAAGATACACAAAGCGAGGCTCAAACTGGGGGCTCTCCCAGGCACCGAAGGAGTTGTCCGTCTGGATGAGCAGACGTTCGGCATCCTCCGGTATGCCAGCCGAAGCGAGTGAGCCTGCGGTGACGGCAGGTACGCCCCGCACACTGACCACATAAGCCCTGCCGATAAGCACTTCCAGGGGCAGTTCATCCACCCGGATGCCTTCTTCCACAAAGTGCCAGGGCGGGTCCACATGCGTGCCGGTATGCGTGCCCATTTGCAGAGCGGAGAGATTGCACACTTTGCCCTCGGCGATACGCAGCAAGGGTTTCATCTGGAAGGGGGTATCGCCCGGGTAAGTGGGCATTCCCTCTTTGAGCGGTATACTGAGGTCTATCCATGACATTCCTGTTCTCCTCCAAGTGCTGGATTCGCTTGCTGTCTGCGCGTCAAACTCGCCGCGACTTCGCGGCTTCTGCCGCTACCTGCACCCGCTGTGGCACGGGGATGGGCATCCCTTGCTCGTCCACCACCTTCACACTACCGCGTATCACGCGCGTCTGCCAGCGCACCGCATGCGCAAACTCCTGCCGTCCTTCCCACAGGTAGGGCACGGGCAGAAATCCTGCCCAGAAAACCGTGTAGAGCCCCTCTGCGCTGTAAGGGTCTGGAATGCTCTCCTCGATCGCCCGGAGAACGGTACGTGCGTCTCTAAGCAGCTCCTCCGTGCGCGCTTGCACCTCAGGGTGTTGGGACATATCTTCTACCTCGCCTTTCGCCCGCAACTGTCGGTACTCCTGTAGCGCAGCGATGGTAATCTGGATGCTCTCGTTCACCACTGGGGGGTCCGCCAAATGCGACGCCTCCGAGTAGCTCACCACGTGGATAACCGGTGGACTGTTCGGGTCGTGCGGTTCGATATCGTCCATGAGTGCAGTGACCGCCGCGAGCTGCGCTTTCGCCCGGGCGAGGTTGGGTGAGAAATAGTCCAGCCCTGCGCGCGGTTGCAGGATCACGCGGAACCGTTCATCTTCCAGATCGCGCACGAGGGTCAGTAGTGCGCGCGATTTCGCCAGGTCCTGGATGCCCCAGGTGGCTCTGGGCGTGTTCAGCATGTTCTGCAGGATGAGGGTGCGTACTCCCAGCCGCTTCGCCGTACGCGCCGCCAGCACGGACGACACCACGTAGCTCACATCATCCGCGCCGCGGAAGGCAAAGTGATGCGGGATATTCGGCTCGAACGGCTTGCCCGATTCGGCAATAAAGCGCAGTGTCTCTATATGCTGTTCCAGGTTCTGCCTGACCGAATAGGGACCGCGACCGTCTATCTGACAGAACCACCAGAAGGACAATGCGTGCCACGCGATGTGTATCGTCTGCTCGTACATGCGCGCCAGCTGCGGGATATTTCGTGTACCCGCATAAGTGCGTACCAGCATCGGACGCGCCGCTTGCCATATCCTGCGAAACTCTTCCGGCGAGTGGATAGGCACACCTCCTCCGTTCGGCAAACCCGTCCAGTCCTCACCGAAGTGCGACTGGCTCAGCTGGGAGGTGCCGATGGAGAGTACGTCCAGAAAGCCTGCTCGTGCCAGATCGCGCGTCCAGTCCAAGAAGAGACGCACTGCCGCCTCGCGGTCGGGAAGGTAGGGTCCTACATGCGCCCGCATCAGCGGAGGTTGCTGGTTCTGTTGAGCATAACGGATACGTGCCAGCACGGTGTCCTGAGCCGTCCCAAACTGGGGATAACCGCTACGGTCTGGAGGCTGGATCCGCAGATGTTTGCCGCTTGCTACCAGCTCTTGCCCGAATCGGAGGCGGAACTCGTCGTAGTCCACCTCCGCGCTCATGGCGGAGGGGATACGCGACGATGGCACTCCGCATTTGCGCAGGGTTTCAGAGGGCGTTT
Organism: Armatimonadota bacterium; assembly: GCA_026003195.1. NCBI lineage: Bacteria > Bacillati > Armatimonadota > Armatimonadota bacterium. Next base: position 496,770 of record BPGU01000004.1, on the reverse strand, counting down.
CATCGCCATCAAAGGTCTCCACGAGGTCGCCATGCTCTCGTGTGACCCGTTCACACGCGGCTGGCAGACCGGCAAAGTAGATACCTCGCAAGGGACCACCCTGCTCGGCAAGCATCCGCCGCTCGCGCAGCTGGTGCAGCAGCCTGCCGAAACGCTCTGCCCCTTCTGCCGGGTCCAGGCGGTAGCTGAATCCCAGCCGGGTGATACCGTGCTGCCGAATCCAGTGCAGCACTATCTCTATGTTGTCCAGATAGGAGGGCTGGTTCGCAGCATCACACACGCTGGCGTCAGCGATGACGACAGTGTAACCGCACTCCTGTAGCAACTGCGCTACGGAGCTGATACCAAGCGTGTGGGCGTCGATGGCGGGATGTATCAGCCCGAAAACCTCGTCGCCTCGTAGCGGGCGTGCCATGGTTGTTTTCACCTCATTTCTGAGTCAATACCCTCGAGAATACGCAGCCGAATCTCGCGCAAGCTCAACCCCGCCAGCCCCATCTTTTCCACTGTGCGTCCTGTCTGCCAGTAGTCGCAGCCGTGCATCAGGTTCGCCAGATGGATGATGGCACGGATAGTCGGACAAGGCACGCCCAGCATCTCCCCCAACGAGGCAATGGGCACCAGACTCATGGGCACATCTTCCGTGATGTAGCGATGGTGCAAGATGGGCGGCGCCTGAATGCCATAGTAGCCCTGATTGGCACGGATAGCGTCGAACAGCGTTTTGCCCGAAGCACCGTAGGCGATGTACAGCCATTCACGTGCGGTCATGCATCCAAAACCCATCGCTGCCGCCACCGCCACCCGCTCGACGTCGATGGTCTCCAGTACCTGCGCCACCGAGGGGGTAATGCCGTCGATGTAGTATTCAAACTGGCCATGTGTGCTCTCGATGCGTGCAGCGTTCAGCACGGTAACCGCTGGATGGAAAATTGCGCCGATGTTGTCCATGCTGGTCTTCATCACATTGTCGCCCGGCACGAACTCCGTATAGGCACTGCGCAGTGCCTGCACCACCTCTGGAGTACGATAGGCTGGTATCGCCGCAACGGGCACGCTGTTCTTGATGCCGAAAATCTGCACCTGTCCCGGGTTCAGTGCGCGACTGGCGTAGAGCAGGGTCTGCGCCTCGGCGACAATCACATCTGCCTTCACGCCGTGCCGTTGCAGAACATGTAACACCTCCAGCGCACCGCCCGTACGCCCCGGATTCAGCACAATGATGTGCCCGTCACGCAGATGTGGTGCGAGCCTCTCTGCCACCTCGGCGTGACCAGTAGCAGGAACCACCACCATCAGCACTCTGGCGTCGTGCACTGCCTCTTCGATGTCGGTTGTAACCACTGGAATGTGCACCTGCCCCTGCGGCAAGTCGGGGCGATCTGGGCTGGCAATCAGGTGGATATAGCCAGAACGCTGGATAGGTAGAAGCCTCTCAGGGCTTCGGTTCCACAAATGCACCCGCACACCCTTGAGCGCAAGATGCGCCGCCATCGCCAGACCGCCGTTGCCGGCGCCGAGTATGCAGAAGGGGATATTCGCAGAGGATGGAGAGCCTTGACCTGTCATGGCAGCACCTCCCTTCGGACCGCCCGCGCGAGCCCGTTCGTTCAAGACAATACTACCGAGCCGATGTCACAGTGCGAACAACAGTGCAAGATGCGGCTGAGGAGGCTATCTCCCCCTCCTGCCGCGCGGCAGGAGGGGGATGCACCTAATCCTCGCCCTGTGCTTTCGTGTAGCCCATGGCTCCCTCCAGCTCCTGTAGCTTCTCGAGGTGCATCCAGCGCAGTCGGCTACCCACGCGCTGCAGCAGGTCCAGTATCTGGGAGTCTGTGGCGTCGCCAGGTGCATCGCGCAGCACGAAGCGGCAGCGGTAATGGTCTACCACATCGGTGATTGCACCGGTAGGAGGATAGACCTTGGTGCCACGGTTGGAGACCATTTTGAGCTGAAAGGCGGAGCCTTCTGCCAATTCCTCCAGCAACTTGCCCAGCGGTTCGGGGAACAGGTCGGACTCCACGAATACATCCACGCCGACCACCCTTCGCTCTTTCGGGCGCACCATCACCGGCTCGCGCGACACCTGAGGTAGCTGGATGGGGCGGTACTCGCGCACGAAAGTCTGACTGGGTTTCCTGCCCAGATTGGCGATGATGGCGTCGGTATATTCGGTGGTGGTGTTGCATCGGTCATAGCCCACCACGTCTCCGGTGCGCACCTTACCCTCTTCCAGAGTGACCATGATGGCGTTTTCGATCAGAGCTGCCGCTTCAAACTCGCCGAGGTAGCGCAGCATCATCACCGCCGACAGGATGACCGCCGTGGGGTTAATCACGTTCTTGCCCGCGTACTTGGGCGCGGAGCCGTGAACCGCTTCGAAGATAGCCACCTCGTTGCCGATGTTCGCCGAAGGCGCGAACCCCAGCCCGCCGATGAGCGCAGAGGTGAGGTCGCTGAGGATGTCACCGTTCATGTTGGTGGTGACGATGACGTCGAACTGCTCTGGTCGCTTCACCAGCTGGTGCGCGCAGTTATCCACGATGATGTGGTTCGCTTCGATGTCGGGGTATTCGGGCGCAATCTCTTCGAAGGTGCGTTTCAGCATCCCTTCTGTCAGTTTCATAATGTTGGATTTGGTGGCGCAGTGCACCTTTTTGCGTCCTTCCGCCCGCGCCAGCTCGAAGGCGAAGCGCACAATCTTCTCACACCCTTTGCGCGAAATCAGCTTCAAACACTGTGCCACACCCGGCGTTTGCATGTGCTCGATGCCGGCATACAGGTCTTCTACGTTCTCACGCACTACCACCAGGTCAATGCCTCGCCCGCTGTAAGGGGTGGGCACATTGGGCATTTCACGCACGGGGCGTACGTTCGCATAGGTTTCGAACAGTTTGCGCAGGGTCACGTTCGCGCTCTTTTCGCCGTACCCCACAGGTGTCTCCAGCGGACCTTTCAACACCACGCGCGTCTTGCGGATAGACTCGATAGTCTCTGGCGGCACACCGCTCTCCAGGCCCTTCTGGAACACACTGGCACCGGCTTCGCGCACCTCCCACTCTATCGGAACGCCAGCAGCTTCGATGAGGCGCAGCGCGGAGTAGACACACTCAGGACCGATACCATCGCCCGGGATCACCGTAATCAGCTTTTTGCCAGATGGTGTGATATGAAGGTTCATCTCTTTCCCTCCAATACAGAAATGCACTATACACTTAGAGGTGTTAACGGGGGATTCCTTGTATAATGAAAAGCGGTGAGTGTATGGGAAACATCTTCGGGCATCTCTTTCGAATAACGACCTTCGGCGAGTCGCACGGCGGTGCGGTAGGAGTGGTTATCGACGGTTGCCCTCCCGGCGTGCCTATCTCCGTGGAGGAGATTCAGAGCGAACTGGACAGGCGCCGCCCCGGGCAGAGCAAACTGGTCACGCAGAGGCGAGAGAGCGATACCGTACACATTCTCTCCGGCGTGTTCGAGGGCAGAACGCTGGGCTCACCTATCTGTCTGCTGGTGTGGAACGAAGACGCCCGTCCCGAGGCGTACGAGCATTTCCGTGAACTGTACCGTCCCTCTCATGCGGACTACGCCTACGACGCGAAGTACGGCATCCGTGACTGGCGCGGAGGTGGGCGAGCCAGCGCACGCGAGACGGTAGGGCGGGTCGCAGCAGGGGCGGTCGCCAAAAAGATACTGCGCGAACAGGGCGTGGAGATTGTGGGCTGGGTGGAGAAGATACACACCCTGTGTACGCAGGTAGACCCCGACACGGTGACCCTGCAACAGGTGGAAGCCAATCCGGTACGCTGTCCTGACCCCGTGCTGGCGGAGGCGATGGCACAAGCGATAGACCAGGCACGCCGACAGGGGGACTCTCTGGGAGGAGTGGTAGGCTGTGTGGCTCGTGGAGTGCCAGCGGGATGGGGGGAGCCTGTGTTCGATAAGCTGGATGCCGACCTCGCCAAGGCGATGCTATCGATTCCTGCCGCCAAAGGGTTTGAAATCGGCTCCGGCTTTGCAGGAACCGACCTGACCGGCTCCCAGCATAACGACCGCTTTTACGTGGACGGTTCAGGCAGGGTGCGCACGCGCACGAACTACTCCGGCGGTGTGCAGGGCGGCATCTCCAACGGCGAGAACATCGTCATTCGCGTGGCGTTTAAGCCCACAGCCACTATTATGCAGCCGCAGGAGACGGTCAACGTGCACCGTGAACCAGCCATCTTGCAGGCAAAAGGCAGGCACGACCCCTGTGTGTTGCCTCGCGCCGTGCCCATTGTGGAGGCGATGATGGCGCTGGTGCTGGTAGACCACTACTTGCGTCACCGCGCCCAGTGTGGAGGTGAACGATGAACCGACGACGCGAGCAAGAAGTGATGCAAACTCTGGAACGCTTGTTGCACGCCATCTACTGCCAGGACACCGATACCTATCGCGAACTGGTGGCGGATGATGTCTCCTCTTTTGAGGCGGAGACGCCCGCACGCCTCGACACGCTGGACTTCCATCTGCACTACATGCGCCAGCAGAAGAGTGTGCGCCCACCGAACACACAGTATCGCCTGGACATTGTCCACCCCCGCGTGCAGATGTACGGCAACGTGGCTATCGTTACCTACACGCTGGTGGTCACCCGTTCAGGAGAAAACGGCATCCTGTTTACCACCACCAACGAGACGCGCGTGTTCGTGCGCGAGGACGGACGCTGGCTGATGGTGCACTTCCACAAAACGCCGATAGGTAGTTATTCCGTGTAGCAGCACCGCCTTCACTGTACCAGTACCCTCGGCGGGGTGACGGGAGTTATCCCTGTCCCTCTCATGGTCGTGTTCCTCGATGACCTCGCAGCCGATAGACGTACGCCAGCACCTCTGCGACTGCCTGATAGAGCTCGGGCGGTATCTGCTCACCGATGTCCACCGTGCGGTACAGACTCTGTGCCAGCGGGGGGTTCTCTACAATCGGCACTCCGTGCTGCTGGGCGATTTCGCGGATGCGCAGCGCAATCAGGTTCATGCCCTTCGCCACCACGGCTGGAGCCGCCATCTTCTGCGCGTCGTACTGCAACGCCACGGCATAGTGTGTGGGGTTAGTCACCACCACGTCCGCCTTTGGCACAGCCTGCATCATACGTCGGCGAGCGATGGCTTGCTGGCGGGCGCGGATGCGCGATTTGACCTGCGGGTCGCCCTCCGTCTGTTTCATCTCCTGCTTGACCTCCTCTTTGGTCATGCGCAGGCTCTTCTCGTACTCCCACCGCTGGAAGCCGTAGTCCAGCAGTGCCAGCACCAGCATCGCCAGTCCCACGCGCCACGCCATCTTATACAGCAACTGCCCTACCAGCATGAGCACCATCAGTGGGTCTATCTCGCCGGAGCGCAACAGCATCGCCGCGTCTGCCCGCACTGCCGAAAAGGTGAGCCAGCCGATGAGCAACACCTTCAGCAACGTCTTGACGCTCTCCACGAAGGCACGCCGCGAGAACAGACGGGTGAAGCCAGCCACTGGGTTAAGCCTCGCCCAGTTGGGAGCCAACGGTTCAGCGGTGAACATCACGCCCACCTGCAGCAGGTTCACCACCACGCCCACCACCATCGCCACGCCGATCACGGGCAGGAACGCCTTCGCCGCATGGCTGAGGCAACCCGTCGCGAACGAGAGCGCAAGCGCTGGGGAGAACTCGGTGTGGCTGAGATTGGTCAGCGCGAAACGGATGGACTCCATCGCTCCCTGCAGCGCGCCCTCGCTGACCGCCTTCAGCACCATCACCACCGCCAGAAAGACCGCTACCGACGACAGCTCCACCGAGCGGGCAACCTGTCCCCTTCGGCGTGCCTCTTGCCGTCGTCGCGGCGTCGCTTGTTCGGTGCGTTCCTCTGCAGGCATCGGTGAACCCGTGGAGACCTGGCTCTCCCCTCTCTGGACAGGAGGGGCTGGGGGAGAGGTGCATTCACCCTTGATTATCGGTAAACCGGAGAAATCACTTCAGGTTTCATCCCGCAAATTGGCGGTAGGCATCTTCAGCCTGATGCAACTCTCCAAAGTGAATCAGCCCGCACGCGAGGTGGTGCATCATCATCTGGCGAACGCTATCGCCTTTGGCAAGATTGACTCGAACATTTCGCAGGTTCGGGCGCGCGAGTTTCGCCATCTCCTCGCCGCTGGTGACCCCAAAGAGATGCAAGCTGCGGAGGAAACTGCCCGTGAGAACATTCAGGCGGTAGAAGAGGCTTTCCAACAGTATGAAGCCTCCATGACTGCGGCAGACAACCGCCAGACTTTTGAAGAGTTCAAAAACGCATGGCAGGAGTATGTAAATCTACACGAATAGATTGGTAAGTGGTACTACAGTTCTGCACAGAGAGACTTCGGCGCATACGCCGAGTTTCAGGCGATAGAATCTCCGCATGCCCGCTTCCACCAGCTGGAGAGGGAGATCGTCACACTGGTCAACCGCGGACAGAAAGAGTAGGCGGAGCGATTGCTGTCGGAAGCCCTTCGGGCGAAGGACGAGATCGTTCGTCGGCTGGATGCGCTGATGAACCTCATCAGCGGGCGACAGCAAAACACCTGGCGTAAAGCGGCATAAACGAGCTGAAAGGGAAGAGAGGGGCACGCTCTATCGTGCCCCTCAGGAGTTATCCTGGTGCTTTCACGGGTGCGTGCCGCTCACTCCACACCCAACGGCTCGGCAGGAGCCTCGCCCTCCAATGACCCGAATGAGGGAACACACTTCGGGGCGTCCAGAGGACAGCAGTTCCCCTATCGCGAAAATACAGACGACGCCACAGGAGGTAGCGAAACGATGAAATGCTTTCGGCATATCTGGTTGCTTTTTCTCCTCATTGCCCTGTCTGCCGCCGCCTTTGCCCAGCAGAGCCCCGACTGGGTGCAGGTGCGGCGGGAGGTTCCCGCATCCATGAAACTGCCCGAAGCACAGTATACGCCCGCTCGTGCGTGGGAGGCAGAGGAAGCAGGCTCGAACGTCGGGCGCATCGTCAACGACCCTGAAGCGCACGGCGGCAAGGTGCGAGAGGCGCGAACCTCCGAGCGCGGGGGGCACCAAGACCTGGAAGGGCACATTCTATACGGTCCCTACATAGACCTGCCGCCGGGTCACTATGTGGCGTTCTTCCGGGTGAAGCTGCTGGATGACCTGCGGGACGGCGAAACCGTGGCAGAGGTAGACGCCTGCACAGGCTACGGTCAGAACATCCTCGCTGCCCGGCAAGTGGTGGACACCGAGTTGTCGCCGGACAGATACGTACAGATCCCACTCTTCTTCCGCTATGAGGGCGGCAAGCTGGAGTGTCGCCTGCGCTGGACGGGCTACGCTTCGCTGCGCGTGGACCGGGTGAGCCTTTTCCGCGTGGAGGGCGTGCAAGTGCCGCTGGGTATTCAGCGTGTCGCTCCCCCTCAGCCTTCCGGTCAACCCCAAGACCTGCAGGCGGCGCCTTCACCATCTCTGAGCGAGATATTCGCCAAGTCGTCGCCTCCTGCGCAAACCTTGCTGGTAGCGGATATCCGACCCCAACCCGCCGACTGGCAGATGCTGCTACTCTCCCTGCAGGGCATCGTCAACCGCCAGCGACCGCAGGTCTACTATCTGTTCCACGAAACCGACCAGCTCTGGCTGGACTGGATGCGCCAGCGCGGCTGGGTGAAGCGGATAGAGCGAGTAAGCAACCCGCAGCAACTGTTGCAACGGTTCCGCTCCCTGATCAAAGGCGTGGTGATTACCGACCCCGCGGTGCCCGCTACCAAAAACGTCGCCACCATGCTGGCTGGGGTGCATGATGCGGTGGTGGCGTCACCCCGCATTGCCAGAGCACTGAGTCTGCCCGTGGTCGCCGACCTGCGCGGGCGGTGGAAAAAGAACGTAGACGCTTACCGATGGGCTTATGAAACGTTGTGGGAGCAGATGAATCATCACCTGATTGCCTGTTCCTACCCCGACCACCTCGCCCTGCGCGACTATCTGGTGGCGAACAGGGTGTTCATCTTCTGGATATCGGGACCGATTGACGGCGCGCGGGCGTACTCCGACCCCAACGCGGAGGCACGCCTTGCGGAAGAGGTTCTGGCGAAAATGCCACCCAATACCTGCGTGCTGAGCTACCCCTGGGCGGGCAAGGACATCGGCATCGGCGAGGGACCGGGCGTCACCCTCTTCGCAGAGTTCGGCAAGTATCTGGTAGGCACCATCAACGTCGCTAACCTGACCGTGCATTCGGGCATCCGTGTGGCGCAGTTCCGCCAGAAGCCCGCACCCCCTGCGCCTCCGCTGAAGGACGACAAGGTATACGTCTCCTTCATCCTGTCCGACGGGGATAACCTGCCGGTGTTGACCACTCATAACTTCCCGCAGCTGTGGCGCGACCCGCTGCGGGGCACTATCCCCATCGGCTGGACGATTAGCCCTGCGGCGGGATGGCTGATCCCCGCAGTGGTGGACTACTACTACGAGACCTCCACCCCACAGGACTACTGGCTGACCGCCGTATCGGGACTGGGCTATACCTATCCCGACCAGTTCGGCAAACGCTACCGTGACAGCGAGAAGGTATACACCGACTTCCTGAACCTCACCCGCCAGGCGATGATGCCGATGGATCTGTACGCTGCCTGGATCATGGGCATCACCGACCCCAGGCGGATTGCCCAGTACGCCGACATCGTTCAGGTGCAGGCGCTTTTCCCCGACTACGGCAAGCGCGTCACCCGCTACGAAGACGCCACCTACCTTACTTCGCGCAACGTGCCCGTGTTCCACGCAGTGTTAGGATGGCGAGAGAACGCCTCTCCAGAGGAGCAGGTTGCTCTGTGGGAACAGCAGGTGCGAGCGATGACGCCAGCACACCGTCCCGCTTTTCTACACCTGTTCCTGTGGAACTGGGGCACGAGCCTGCCCATGCTACGCGACCTGCTGCAGCGTCTGGGCGATGAGTATGTCGCTGTGCGTCCTGACCACCTCGCCGCGCTGTACTTGCAGGCGATGGAGCGCGAGCAGATTATCGTGCGCCCTCCCGACCGAGTCGCCGTGCTCGGTGAGCAGCGCGCCTCTTTCACCGTGCATGTGCGCAACACCGGCAAACAGCGACAGAAGATTGCCGTGAAGGTGGAGGAAGGACTTCAGCAAGCGGCGACCTCCTTTGACAATATCGACCTGTTGCCGTCCAGTGGCGTGGATGTGCTGGTAGAGGGTGTGCCGAGCGCGGATACAGTCCAAATCGCCTTCGAGGGGGCGTTCGGTCGGCGAGAGGTACGCATCCCCGTCCTGCATATTCAGCCCGAGCAGGTCATCGGCAGGCTGCCGTTGCCTCGTGAGGCAGAGCCGGTGGCGTTTTATGAGGCGGAGACTCTGAGCCATCTCTCCGGCGAAGAGGTGAATGACCTTGCCGCCAGCGGAGGCAAGGCGTGGAGCGCACTACCGGGCAAGGCGCAGGCGGGACATATCCTGTTCGGTCCCTACGCCGGCATGCCTGCAGGACGATATCTGGTGCTGTTTCGGCTGAAGCGTACGGGTGAGACGCAGGGTGCGCTGCTGAAGGTGGATACCTGCGTGGGGGGCGGCACCCCCGTCACCGCCGAGCGTGTGGTGCAGGCGGAGGAGCTGCCGCTGGGCGAGTACCGCTATGTCGCGCTGATGACCAGCCACCCGGGCGGCGCGATAGAGACGCGCGTGGAATGGTTCGGCAAAGCAGGCGTCGCCGTAGACCACGTGGGCATCTGGCGCATTCGATAGGCAGCCTGCCCTGCTACTCTGTCAAGGCTCAATGTTGTGAGAGACCACCCGGCGACTGGAAGTCGCAAGGCAACAGGGACAAAACCCCCTTCGGGGGTGGATAACCTGCGTCAGCAGGTTTCGTTCCCTGTTGCCCGCGATTTTCCATCGCTGGGACAACACCAACATCGCAAGGAAAAGGTCTGACAAACTACTACATCTGGTTCTTACTCCGAAACCACTGCACCACGCGGCGGATAGCGTGCACGGTCTCCTCCAGGTCGGTTTCGGTGTACGCCTCGTTCACGGATAACAGCACGCAGGTGTCCAGAATCGCCTCCGCAAAAGGACAAAGCCCTCTGGTGTACGGACGAGAGGTGTAGGCATGAGAACCGCGCTCAAACGCTGAGTAGTTCGTGAAGATCGGATACTCGTACACGCACTGCCCGATATAGTGTGCGCCGACAGGCAGACCCTCTGCGCGTAATGCCTCGGCGAAAGTATCCGCGTCCGCCCCCAGCGATTCCGGCAACACACGCATCATATAGAACCACCAGGATGGCTGGCAACCTGTCGTCGGCTGAGGTAAAGTAATGCCCGGCAAACCGTGCAGCTTTTGACTGAGAGATTCACACCATTGCCGCCGCCGTGCCACGATGCTTTGCAGCTTGTCCAGCTGTGCTACCGCCACCGCTCCCTGCAGTTCGGTCATGCGGTAGTTGTTGGCGAGGAAGGTAGGGTTGCGCTGTGTCACACCGGGCTCCCTGCTGTAGCACTTGTCGGTGGCAAGGCGCAGGCGGGTAGCCAGTCGCTCGTCGCGGGTAATCACGATACCACCGTCGCCGCAGGAGATGTGCTTGAACTCGTTCAGGCTGAAGCAGCCAATATCGCCAATGGTGCCAATCGGCTCGCCCATGTAGCGGCAGCCGAACGCCTGCGCACAGTCCTCTATCAGCCAGAGATGGTGTCGGCGACAAATGTCGCGCAGTGCGTTCAGGTCACAGGCGTTACCCCACAGATGCACCGCCAGCACTGCGCGTGTGCGGGGGGTAATCCGCGCCTCCACCGACTCCGGCAGCATGGTATAGGAGTGCGGGTGCAGGTCCGCAAACACAGGCACCGCTCCCTGATACAGGATAGGGATAACCGAACCCATATCGGTGATGGGCGAAGTGATTACCTCATCGCCGGGCGAGATGCCCACCGCAATCAGCGCGGCGTGGATGGCGGCGGTGCCACTGCTGCAGGCGATGGCGTAGGGCACGCCGTTCCTCTCGGCAAAGCGTTTCTCGAGCGTTTTCACCTTGTTGCCGTGCGCGTAGAACAGGCTGCCCTGCTCCAAAGCCTCACGCAGCTGATGCAGTTCTTCCTCGCCGTAACGCTTCTCGCGCCCAAAGGGCGTTCGCTTTGCCGGTTCGCCTCCCGCAATAGCGGGCAGGTCGGTCGTTGTATAGGATGGCATGGTTGTATCCCCCTTTCAATGGGTTCATACTGCGAGATGGTAACCTGCAAATCGGCTCGGCAGAAGCCGATCGCCTAAGACACTCGCAACCGCAACGTCACCTCGCCGTGCAGGTTCAACGTCACCGCCGTCATCGGAAAGCCCCACCGCTCCGTGCGCTCCGCTCGAAAGGCTTCTATATCAGCGCTTATCTCGCCGTGCTCGGCAGTGAGTAAAAGTGTTGCCTCCTGTAAAGGCTGGTCGCTTTGCAAACGGATGGTTATCACCCCATCTTGTTGCTGGTATTGCAGCCAGCGCATCCCGCGACGGGCGCGCTCCCACTCATTGATTCGCCGTGCCGTCCACCATTCCATGCCCCGCTCCTGAGCCCGGCGGATAGAACGGAGTATCGTTTCGGCGATGCCGGGTTTCTCCACATGGGCAGGATGGAATAGCAGATGGAGCACGCCGTGATGCCGTGCCACCGCGTTCAGCAACGGCTCCAGCAAGGCATCCGGTGCGAACACGTTCAGGTCCTGCGAAAGAGTGGGCAGCTCCAGCACGTCTATCGGTCTGCCCTTCGGGTCTATCGGGAAATACGGGTGGCAGGTGCCGAAGTTGAATCCCGCCTCGCCCGTTTTCGAGGGTCCCTTGGACTGGTCCAGCTGGATCCCCCTTCGCTGGCACCACTCGAAAAACTCCGTATCGCCCTCCCAGCGCAGGTAGTGGTTCTTGTTGGTGCGTGGTGGATCGCCTCCGAAGAGCCTCTTGAGCACGCGCCATTGCTCGTGAAACGCGCCTTCATCCCATACAGTGTCTTCTTCAACGGCGTCAAAGTGCATCGCCAGCTCATGCCCTTCCGCGCCAATGCGCTTGATAAGGCTCTGAGGATAGCCGGGCGGGATCACACACCAGGTGGAGCGAATACCTGCCTCCGCCAGCACCTCCAGCATCCTCTCCGCCAGATGCGGTTCGTTGCCGTCAGTGTCATGGGAGAGATGCGCCAGTGCGGGCAGGTTGCGCGGGTATAGCCAGAGCATCGGCAAGACCACTTTGCGCACCTGCGCCAGATAGAGTATCGCCCGTATTACCATCTCGCGCCAGATGTCGGCAACCGGGTGCAAAAACGCGCTGAAGCCGGGCACACCCTCCACCGGCTGGCGGTCGAACCACCAGTCCAGCACGCCGCCGTCGCTGCTTTTGAGCATGTCGTCGCAGATGGGTGCAGTGCCATCGGGTGCGGAGACACCATCGCGTGTGACCGCAATGCCCTGCTGGATACGCACCACTGTGCCTGTGACGTCTGGCGCGATAAGCAGACACCTCCCGCTGCCCACACGCCTTTCCACCACCGCGGCGCGGGGCGTTTCTCTGCCGTGCGCGTCCAGCACGCTGGCGTGGACAATGCCGGTGCTTGCGTGGACGGTCACACCGTTAAAGAAGTGTAATGGCAGAGGGACATGCGCGAGCACAGGATGATCAGGGGTGGTGACCTGCAGGTAGCCTTCGCCCAGCGTGCCGATGTTCGCGCCCCAGCCGGAATAGGTTGCCGGTTCCTCCCTCACCCCGAGCAGCGCGGACAAACCGGCAGTGCCCCCGACCATCAGCCACATGCCGCCCTCTTCCACCCAGCGAGCCAGCGCGTCGCGCGTGGCGTCGGGCAAGGAGTTATCGCCGACCGTTACCAGCACGCTCAAGTTTGGCAGGCTCTTTTCTATCTCCTCTGCAGCGAGGTTCTGGTAACACAAGCCCGCATGGGCGAGAATCTCATGGATATATTGCCCGTAGCTGACGGTACGCGCCGCGTTGCGTGGACGTGCGGGCAATACGCACACGCCCAGAGGAGAAACAAAGGTGCTGGTTGCGCTCATGGAGACCTCCTGATGCGATAGATGTCTGCCCCGCAGGCGGCGTACAGGGTGCCTTCCTCCGACACCGCCACGTTCGAAGCCCCTGCGGGCAGTTCCACGATGTTCTCGCTTTTGCCAGTACGCAGGTCTACCTTCACGATCGTCTTGTTGCTTGTGTAATACGCCTTGCCGTCCCCCAGCCCGACGATGCGACTGCCCACACGAGGCGTCCCTTCGGCAGGCTCGAGGAACTGTCGGGAGACCGTATCAAACAGGCGCAGCTTGCCGTCCACCGAAAACGCCAGATGCCTCGTTTGTGCGTCCAGCCAGAAGGTACGCACTCCTGAAGCGCCCTCGAACTCCTGCCGAAAGACCACCTGCCTCGTTGCCCTGTCTACCACGCCGAAGCGTGCCCACTCACCTGTCTTATTCGGCAAGCCGTTCGCAGCCAGCGAGGTGCCTACGTAGAGGAACTTTTCATCCTCTGCCAGCCCCTCCACTGCCTGCTCGCCCAGAGGGTTCTCGAGGAGCGCGGTTTCGCCCGTGTTGGGATCGGTGATGGCAATCGCGCCGCCGTACACGCCGTACTTCGCCATCCAACCGGAGTACAGCTTCCCATCGGTTCCCACCAGCACTCCGGCTGTAGGGCGAATGTAGCCCTTCTCACCTACGCTGGCTATCACGCGAGGATTCACATTATTCCACTGGTCCCATGGGGCTTCGGGGTCGTACTGCACAATGTCGCCGCCCGCGTATGCGACGGCGTACACCTTGCCGTTCATGAAAGCGACATCATATACCTCACCGCCGGCATTGCACACTGTGCCCGTGTTCACCGCTTTGCCCGTTTGGGTGTCCATCCAGAAGAGTGTTTGCCCAAAGTACGGACCGCCCCATAGCCTGCCTTTTTTGTCCAGCCGCAGGAACAACGTCGGACGCGGAGCGGACTCCACCGGTATCGGCTTCAGCGTCAGCTGCGTGTCACCCGGCTGGATGACGAAGTAATCTTGTCCACGCACCCCGAGCAGTTCGCCTTTTGCAGTGGCGGCGTAGATGCCTCCGCCGCGCAACTCCACAGAGGCAAGCCGCTGCCATCTTCCATCGCCCTTCACAAAGCGGTAAATCGCGCCACCCCGGTGCAGATACAGCACTTCGTCCGTGCTCAGGTTCACATCCACTGCCCAGCCGCCTTCGCCGGGCGGCAGAGGAAACGGCGGCTCTATCGGCTGTAGCGTTTTGCCGTCCAGCACCTGTGAACCCACGAGGAAGTAGCCACTCCAGGACACACCGCGACTGACGCCCTGCAGCACAGGGGGGGCTTCCTCAAACTTCCTGGTGTTCGGATCGTAAATCAGGTTCACGGGCTTTTCCATGCCGAAGTTGCACAGGATGCGTCCATCAGGCAGGGCAGAGACGTAGCGCAGGTACATGTTGGGTGGGGCAGGGGCGCCGCAGTCCTCGACGGTATACGTGTTGAAATCCAGCGCACCCAGCTTCGCGCCCGGATAGGTTCCACCATACACACGCCCATCACCACCCATCGCAAGGTTCCAGATGTAACTCTCTCCGGGGAAGTCCACCGTCTTCACGAACTCCATACGCTGCAGGTCAAACACCATGAACTGGCCATCGTAAAAGGTTCCCACGACGAGACGATTGCCAGGAACCTGCAGCAGCGCCCAGGAACCCGCACCCGCCGGAGCGCGAATCGCCTGACCCTTGTGGCTTCGAAAGTCCACGAAAATCAGCTCCATGCCAGCGTTTTCGTTCATGTTGGTGAGCACAAACCACTCCTTGCCGTCCGGAGCGACCACGTAGCGCGCCGCCAGCACGTTCTTGGCACGACACGGTTGACCGAGCAGTTCCACCTGCGGTGTGGCGTGAGCCACTGTTGCCAGCAACAGACACGCGAAGACCATCGCGAACTCTCCTCACTCTTGCTACTCTCCGGTTCGCGCCGGGCAGCCATTCTCCTGCCCGAGCCTGTCCTTTTTTTTCCATCTCGTTGTCGCGACCAGATTTTTGCAGAAGCACACGCAAAACACTTGATAATAATACTATCAAGTGGTATAATAAAACCGCAAGCAATACGTCAACAACGCAGGAGGGTAAGAACCATGCGACTGGATAAACTGACCATTCGCGCTCAGGAGGCGGTGCAAGAAGCACAGGGCATCGCCGAGCGCATGAATCATCAAAATATCGATGCCGAACATCTGCTGCTGGCACTCATCGACCAGACCGAGAGCATCGTGCCGACGGTGCTGCAGAAACTGGGCGTGCAGGTTCCCATGCTGCGCCGTTATGTGGAGGCGGAGCTGAAGAAGCTGCCGCAGGTGCACGGCGCGTCGGTGGCATCCTACATCACCCCGCGCTTCAAGCAGGTGATGGACAAAGCTTTTGAGGAAGCAGAGCGCCTGAAGGACGAATACGTCAGCACCGAGCACCTGCTGATGGCGCTGGTGGAGGACACACAGGGACCTGCGGGGCGTCTGCTCAAGCAGGCGGGCGTCACGCCCGACAACCTGTATCAGGCACTGATGGAGATTCGCGGCGGACATCGCGTCACCGACCAGAACCCGGAGGAGAAATATCAGGCGTTAGAGCGCTACGGACGCGACCTGACCGACCTCGCCCGCAAGGGCAAGCTGGACCCCGTCATCGGGCGTGACGAGGAGATCCGGCGTGTGATACAGGTGCTGTCGCGGCGTACCAAGAACAACCCGGTGCTCATCGGTGAGCCGGGCGTGGGGAAGACCGCCATTGTGGAGGGTCTGGCACAGCGTATCGTGGTGGGTGACGTGCCCGAGGGGCTGAAGAACAAGCGCGTGTGGCAGATGGACCTCGGCGCGATGGTGGCGGGAACCAAGTACCGCGGTGAGTTCGAAGACCGTCTGAAGGCGGTCATGCGCGAGATTCAAGCCGCCGAGGGGCAGATTATCGTCTTCATCGACGAAATTCATACCCTCGTGGGCGCAGGCGCGGCGGAAGGCGCGATTGACGCCGCCAACATGCTCAAGCCCATGCTCGCGCGGGGCGAGCTGCGCTGTGTGGGCGCGACTACGCTGGATGAGTACCGCAAACATATCGAAAAAGACCCTGCGCTGGAGCGACGCTTCCAGCCCATTCTGGTCACCGAGCCGGATGTGGACGACACCATCGCCATCCTGCGCGGGCTGAAGGAGCGATACGAGGTGCATCACGGCGTGCGCATCACCGACAGCGCCATCGTGGCGGCGGCAACGCTCTCGCACCGTTACATCACCGACCGCTTCTTGCCCGACAAGGCGATTGACCTGATTGACGAGGCGGCATCGCGCCTGCGTATGGAGATAGACTCCATGCCCACCGAAATCGACGAGATCGAGCGGCGCATCCGCCAGCTGGAAATCGAACGCGAAGCGCTGCGCAAAGAGGACGACCCCGCCAGCAAGGAGCGACTGGCGCGGCTGGAGGCGGAAATCGCCAACCTGCGCGAAGAGAGCAACCGTCTGAAGGCGCACTGGCAGCAGGAGAAGGAGATTATCACCAGCATCCGCCGTATCAAGGAGCAGATCGAGCAGGCGCGCTTGCAAGAGCAGGCGGCGGAACGCGAGGGCGACCTCGCCAAGGCGGCGGAACTGCGCTACGGCGTCATCCTCTCCCTGCAGAAGCAGCTGGACGCCGAGACGAAGCGACTGGAGGAGCTGCAGAAGCACATGAAACTGCTCAAAGAGGAGGTAGATGCCGACGACATCGCCGAGGTGGTCAGCAAGTGGACGGGCATTCCTGTCTCGCGCCTGATGGAAGGCGAGATGCAGAAGCTGCTGCACATGGAGGAGCGTCTGCGCCAGCGAGTGGTCGGGCAGGACCACGCGATTGAGGCGGTGTCCAACGCAGTGCGTCGGGCGCGTGCGGGCTTGCAGGACCCCAAACGTCCCATCGGTTCGTTCATGTTCCTCGGACCGACGGGTGTGGGGAAGACCGAGCTGGCGCGTGCGCTGGCGGAGTTCCTGTTTGACGACGAGCGAGCGATGATCCGCCTCGACATGTCGGAGTACATGGAGAAGCACTCGGTAGCCCGGCTCATCGGTGCGCCTCCGGGCTATGTGGGCTACGAGGAAGGTGGTCAGCTCACCGAAGCGGTGCGCCGACGCCCTTACAGCGTCATCTTGCTGGACGAGATGGAGAAGGCACATCCTGACGTGTTCAACGTGCTGCTGCAGGTGCTGGACGACGGTCGTCTCACCGACGGCAAGGGGCGCACGGTGGACTTCAAGAACACGGTGCTCATCATGACCTCCAACCTGGGGTCGCAGTACCTGGCGGAGAACGCCTTCCTCGACATGCAGGAGGCGCGGATGCAAGTGCTGGAAGCGGTACGGGCGCACTTCCGTCCCGAATTCCTGAACCGCATCGACGAGATTATCGTCTTCAACCCGCTGTCGGTGCGGGAGATCAAGCAGATTGTGGACATCCAGATTCGCCTGCTGCAGAAGCGGCTGGAGGAGAAACACATCGGCTTGACGATTACCGACGCGGCGAAGGAAGTGCTTGCCGCCGAGGGCTTCGACCCGGTATACGGCGCACGACCGCTGAAGCGCGTCTTGCAGAAGCGCGTCATGGATGCTATCGCCATGAAGCTGCTGGCGGGCGAGTTCACCGAGGGCGACCACGTCGTGGTAGATGCCCAGAACGGCGAACTGGTCTTCAGCAAGCGCGTGGAAGCGGAAGTGGTGAGCTAAGCGCACATTGTCTGGAGGGGACGGCTCGGCGGGAGCCTCTCCCTCCATGTGCCCGTCTGTGAATCTGAAGTTGGCTCACCACAGAGGAACCTCCGAAGGTGTGTCTGAGGATTTTTCGAACACCCCCCTGCCCATCTTGACAACCCTGGCAGAGAAGGCGATAATAGAGTATCAACGGAATACGTATTCCGAACATGATTGGAAAGGAGGGTTCGTCGTATGACGCGCTTTACCTGCTTCGCCGCAGCGATCGTGGTAAGCCTGCTGTTCGCAGCCGTGACCTTCGCCCAGCCGACGATCGACGGCTCTTGGGACCCCGAGTACCGGATACTCGCTGTGCAGGACACCCAGACCGGCTTCGGCGACAGCAACCTGGGCATGGTGGACTACGCCAACGGCTCCGAACTGGACGTCGCCTACGGCATCGTCAAGAACGGCTGGCTCTACCTGCTGCTGGCGGGCAACCTGGAGTCCAACTTCAACAAACTGGAAATCTTCTTCGACACCCGCCCCGGCGGGCAGAACCGCCTGCGCGGAGACAACCCCGACGTGGACTTCAACGGGCTCAACCGCATGGGAGACGACGGCAGCGGCAACGGCTTGACCTTTGACCCCGATTTTGAGGCAGACTTCTGGATGGGGGTGACGGGCGGCGGTTCGCCGTATCGGTTATATGCGAACTATGCGGAGTTAGGCAGTCCGGGTGTGGGGTTGTATCTGGGCAACACGGGTGCGGTGAGTGACGGTGTTCTGGTAGATGGGAACAACCCGTTTGGCATCCGTGTGACGATCAATAACAGCAACGTGGGAGGCGTCACGGGCGGTACCGGCTCGGGCAGTGGTATGGATGTGATGACGGGTGTGGAGTTGGCGATACCGCTCAGCGCCATCGGCAGTCCCACCAGTGGTTTCATCAAGGTGTCCGCTTTCATCAATGGCAGTGGGCACGACTACCTGTCCAATCAGGTATTAGCGGGGATAGGTGGTGGAGGCAATCTCGGTGAGCCGCGTCTGGTGAACTTCGGCAACATCCCCGGTGACCAGTACTTCCTGGTACCTGTGCCTGAGCCTTCCAGCCTGAGCGTGTTGCTGTTGGGGCTTGGAGCATGGGCGATCCGGAGACGAAGAGGATAGCAGGCTGCGAAATTGTTGCAGGCTCTTTGCAGGGCAACCCCTCGTGGGTTGCCCATTATTTTTGCGCGGATGGGACGAGATTGGTTCTCTCCGCCCGGCAATCCGTCAGGGACAAAGGAAAGCGAAGCGAAGCCGAGAATACGATAATGAGGAGCAAGTCCTTATTGGAAGCAGACCTCTCCGTTGTTGTCTCCCTGTTTCGCTGAGGACTCGCCCCGAGACTATTCGTCGAGGAGGTTGATTTCCGATGAAACGCCTGTTTGGTTTCCCTGTGATGGGTGTTGCCGTGCTGCTCAGCGTGGTTTTGGTGGCGATGCAGGGCAGCTGCTGGGCACAAGTCGCCCCACCTCTGCAAAAACCACCTTCCCCGGCTGGACAGACGACAAAGAAGGAGGGACTGGCTCCTGCCAAACGTCTGGAGATGGCTCTGCAAAAGTCTCAGGAGCCGGACACGTTGCTGCCGGTGCTGATGCATACTATTGAGCGCGGCTTGCAAGGCTCCCAGCGCAGTGGTTCCTCCGAGCTGGACAGGATTTTCGACAGGGTGATTCAACGCCATCCCGAGGTGGATCGCCGACTTCTGCAGAATCTGGCCACCGACTACCGCGCGTTGCCGGCTTCTGTGCGCACACGGGGACTGCCCCCCGCGCTTGCCAATCTGGACCCTGCGCGCCCCATAGACCCTGCCGCTTTTCAGGCGATAGGCAGGATGGTGCTGGAGACGCGCAGAACCGTTCCTTTCCGCCTGCAGATGCCTGCCAGCAAACAGGTGAGCACCAGCGAATACGTTACCGCCAACATCGGTATGGCAAATCTGCCCGGCATCGATATGACCAAACCGCATATTGTGCGTATCTCCCCTGCCACCGCTACAGGCTACGAGGCGGGACAGAAGCTCACCCTGTTCGGCTGGGGCTTCTCGGCAAATAAGGCGGATAACACCATTCGCCTCTTCAAAACGCTGGCAGGTGGTTCGCAAGGCGAATGGACCACCCTGTCTCCGTCGGTGTGTAGCACCAGTGCGATAGAGTTCAACCTTCCCTCGCCGATGGAGCCCGGGCAGTATGCGGTGCAGGTGTCGGTAAAAACCGCAAGGGGTGTGCAGGACACCAACAAGGTGAGCTTTGCCATCAAGACACCGCCTCCACCGGCTCCTGTGCTCGATTCCATCGCGCCGTCGCAGTACCCGGGCAGAAAGGCGATTCTCACCGGCAGGAACTTTTTGAAGACTCCCAATCCGATACCCGGCGTCTATTTCCTGCCACTGGATGAACAGCCGCTGGCGTCTTACGTCACCTTTGAGGGCGAGAAGGCGGGCTTTACGCTCGGCAAGGTGCTGAGCGATACCCAGGTAGAGATCACTATTCCCCACACGCTGCTGCCGGGCAACTATCAGGTGGTCATGGCTATCGGTGATGGCATCAGTAATCGCCTGGTCTACCCCGTACGCGCCTTCCGCTACCAGGTGAACTTTGTGAAGATTCACTGTACGGACGAATCCAACCCCGAGTGGGCGGGTAGCGATGAAATCGTCACCACCTGGGTGGTGGCGCGTGATACAGAGGCGTGGACCAAAAACACGGGCGAATACACCGGCTTCGACGACGGCGATGAACAGAGCTACAAGCCAGGCGACCGCACCATATTCCTGCCGAGCGGAGGACCGGGTGAAGTCAAAAGTCTGCTGGCTATCAGCACCTCGCTGTATGAGTGGGATGCTGGAGATGCGAAGGCGGCAAGCACGGTCATCGGCTTCGTCGGCGACCTGGCAAAAGAGATACTGAACGCGATGGGGAAGGTGGAGTTAGCCAAAATCGTCGCTGCTCTGATCCCGCTGGTGCAGAAGGTGATTGCATGGCTGGGCGGAGACCCGGACTTTCTGGGCACGCGCGGCATCGGTTGGTCTGCTCTGGAGCTGCTGCAGGCGACAGACAACGCCCAAAAGCGCTTTACGGGCACCCTGGAGTTCAGAAACAGCGGTGACACAGGCAGCTACACTGTCACCTATGAGGTGCTGCGCGTGGAGTGAGGGAGCATTCGCTACAAAACACGTGCTGAACAGCGCGTCCTTCCGCAGGAACGCCTTCGGAAGCGACGAACCAGAGAGTATCGCCGCTGGGAGTAAACAGGGATGCGTCTATGGTGGTGGTTTCTGTTTGTCTGCGCGACAGCAGGGAGTGTGCCTCTCCATGACTTCGAGGCAGAAAGCACCTTTCAGCCTCATCCAGATGGAGGAAGGGTCGTACGCATCGAACAGGACAGAGTCACCGTCAAGCAGGGGGCGAGCGCATTGCGCCTGGTGTACACGGATGCTCCGCCGCACTGGGGCAATGTCGTCGGCTCCTGTTTCGTTCCTCCGAGCGCCACGGCACTGCGCTTCTGGCTCTACGTTCATCAGGCACGCCCGCAGGCAAAGATGCACATCTGGCTGCTGGAACCCGACGGGGATATGTGGGTACAGCATGTGGCGGTAGGGGGCAGGTCGGTGGGCTACCTGCAAAAGGGCTGGCACGAGGCGGTTCTGCCCATCTCCGGTTTCCAGTTCGATGGGCGCGGCAAACGCACCCGCGAGATGGTTTCGGCAGACCGAATGCTCATTGGCTGTAACTTCGGCGATATGGAGGTCACGGTGGACGCGATGGAGTGGGAGTTGCGCGAGAAGCCTCATTCTGCACCTCTACCGCGTACACAGGGGCTGCAGGTGGAACGCGGAGAGCGGGGCAACATCGCTATCCTGCACATCGCGCAGCCCTTGCCGGACGGCTTTCGTACGGCGCACCCTCCCCAACAACTGGCACAGGCGCTCCGCCGAGCGGGGTTCGGCGTGACGCTACTCCAGGCGGGAGACCTCGCCGATGCGCAAACGCTGACTCGCGACCATTTGGACGCGGTGATATTGCCGTACGGTGCCTTCTTTCCTCTGGAGGCGCGGGAGGCTTTTCTGGCATATCTGCGTGCGGGCGGCAGCTTCCTCGCCACAGACGGTTACGCTTTCGACCATCCCCTCGTCTGGGACGGTGAACGCTGGCGCGACGTGGAGCAGACGGTGACAGCAGAAGAACACGACCGCGGTGGCACTGAAAGCCGCGCGCGCCTCAATACCCGCTACGGCACGCCCGGCGACGCAATGACCCTTGCCCCGGACCAGATTGGGGTGTTCGACCCCGCTTTCCTGCTGCTGGATGCGGTGCAGTGCAGGGCAATCGGCGTTTTTGCCGGAACAGGGGTGCACTTGCGCTGGGACAAGCCTGTGCAGGGATTCTCCTCCTGCGGACTGATAGGCGTCAACAGCCCTGTTTTTCCGCCCGTCTACCGACGGTGGGTTCCGGTCATGGAGGCTCTCGATGCGAAGAGCCATCTGCGCGGAACTGTGCTGAGCATCCTGCACAATTTCGCCGATGTCTATAAAGGCTCCAGCTGGGCGTTGAGCGGCATCACCTCGGGCGAACCGATACTGCTGGGGGACGCCGCCCGGGAGCGCTTGCTGGCTCAGGTCATAGAGCACATCGTGCGGAAGGTGTACCTGCAAAGCCTGCGCTCCGACCAGCCCATCTATGACAGCGGCGAAGAGGCGACCCTCAGCGCGGAGGTGGTGAATTTCGGTAAACGCCCTGCCCGTGTCCGCGTAGAGATGACAGTGTCCGGGCGCAGGATACTGCGCCAGGACAGAACCCTGCAACCCGGAGAGACGCACACGCTGAGCACAACGGTGAACACGGGCAGGTTCCGGGGCGATTACCATCCGGTGCAGGCTCGGCTATGGCTGGAGGGGCAGGTGGTGGACACGTTGACCTCCGCCTTTTGTATCCGGGATGAGAAGGTGATAGCACGCGGTCCGAAGGTCGGCTGGCAGGAGAACTCTCTCACCATCAATGGGAAACCAGCCATTCTGGTTGGCACGAACCAGACGGGCATGATGTTCTTCTCCGCCAACGAGAACCCTGCCGTGTGGGATCGCGATTTTCGCCTGATGGCACAGCACCACATTCGCATCCTGCGCATCCTGCACTTCTCGCCTTTTGCGAAGGACGGTTACCAGGGAAGCCCCCACCACTCACCCCTCGACCTTTTGCCGGTGCCCCCCGAACGGCTACAGCGGCAGATGGATGCCATCGTGCAGCTGGCGCAGAAACACGGCATCGTCATCTTCCTCTCCCTGCATGACTGGATGGGGGTGGTGCTCACCGACGAAGAACTGCAAGCGCAAAAGGAGTGGAACCGCTTCTGGGCGGAGCGCTATCGAGACGTGCCCGGCATCCTTTACGACATTCAGAATGAACCGTCGGTGGACCTGCAGGACACCCCGCTCGTGCGTCGGCTCTGGAACCAGTGGCTGAAGGAGCGTTACGGCTCCGATGAAGCCCTGCGTGAAGCGTGGCGCGTGCAGCCGCCAGAGGCGAGGCTGCCCGATGTGCCTCTGGGCAACCGCACCGACCGCTGGGACGATGTGCGCACCGCGGACCTCAAGAGGTTCGAGAGCGAACTGCTCAATCGGTGGGTGCGGGCGAACGTAGAAGGTGTAAAGGCAGGCGACCCCGATGCGCTGGTGTGCGTGGGCTACCTGCCCAGCATGTCTCCCGCTGACAAGATTTTGGGCACACGCTATACCGACTTCTCTAACATGCACTACTACGGTCCCTTGCAGGAGTTTCCGCTGGAGTTCAAACTGATTGACCGCCGCGCTTACGGCAAGGGTTTGAGCCTGGGCGAGTTCGGAGCGCAAGAGGCACACGATGCGCGTATCACCGGAGCGACAGGACTACCCGTGCAGGTTAGCGTGACCCGTTTCCAGCAGGTGCTGCACTACGCGGTGGGGTTAGGAGCCACCTTCCTGTGCAACTGGGACTGGAAGGATTTTGACGAGATGGTCTTCCCCTGGGGGCTCGTCCATCACAGCACGCCGGTTGCCAAGCCGTGGTTGCACACGCTGGCGCAGGGGGCGGAGCTGTTGAGGCATGTGCAGCCCGCCTATCATCCCCCGCAGGTTTACCTGCTGGTACCGGATAGCCATCGCATCGGTGCGCAGTTCACGCGCCTGCACGGCGCGCTGCATCAGGCGGTGAGCCTGTTGCTGGACACGGTGGGCGATTTCGGCGTGCTGAATGAGGAAGATTTGCAGCAGATACCCCCCTCGGCGAAGGCGATATTCTGGGTATTACCCTACTGCCCCACCGATGAGACTTTCCAGACGGTGCTGCGCTGGGTGGAGCAAGGAGGCGTGCTGTACCTTTCGGGGCACGTCGGTTTTGACCGAGCGCGCCAGCCCGTTCGCAGAGAGAGGCTGAGTCTGCTGCATCTGCCCGACGTCCCCCCTCTTTCGCCCTTCGAGACAGCAGGTCAAAGCGCCACCGCTCAGCCCATTGTCTCTGCAGTGGGGCGTGGAAGGGTGGTGTATGTGCCTTTCCCCCTGGAGCTTTCCCCGGACGCCCGCGCCGAACACATCTACCGACAGGTGCTCCAGCTGGCGGCGGTATCCGTGACGGATGTGGCGACGCAGGGAGGCAGGGTGCGCGTCTTCTCGCTTCCCACAGAGGATGGAGGCAGGCTGTACACGCTGGTTCGCGCAGATGAAGGAGCAGGAGAGTGCCAGGTGAGCATCCCTGCGCATCGCATCACCCTCTTCCTTCAGCCGCAGGGGTGCGCCTTTGTGCTGGTGAACGCCGGGGGCGAGGTGGTCGCCGCCGAAAGTGAAGGCGAGATGCAGCTGGACGGAAAGACCATCGCCTTCGCGTCGGGGCACTATGCGCTGGTGTCGCAGGATGGGAGGGCGCTCACACGTTCCGGGCGGATACTGGTACTGCCCCATCAGCAGCGCGAGGTGCAAGTGTATCTGCTCCCACAGGGGAAGGTGTCGGTGGGGACGTTGTCTGGCGTATCTTCCGTGCGAGCCACCGGACGTACCTCCACAACGGTCTCCTTCGCTGCCGGTGAGGTCGCACTGCTCACAGCTCCGTGAGCAGAACAGGGCAGGCATCATCGCCTGCCCCGTCGCCGGAGACTTTGCCAGAAGGCGCCTGATTACGCTGCGAAGCGCAGATGCGCTCGCCCGTCCGTCTCCTCGTAGCGGAATCGGCTCACCAGCTGTTGCAACTGTTGCGCCATGTTTGACAGTTCCTGTGCCGCTGCAGCCACCTCTTCGCTGGAGGCGTTCAACTCCTCTGCACTCGCCGCCGCCTCCTCGCTGATGCTCGCTACCGACGCGATCGCCGAAGACACCTGTTCCGAACCCGATGCCATCTCTAATGCCGCGCGGGCGTTCTCCTCCGCGCTCTGCAACACCGTGCTCACCGTCGCCAATACCTGCTGCACGCTCGCCGACATCTGCTCCGCCACCGCCGTCACCGACTGCACCTCACCCGCTACCTGCTGCGCCGCCTCCACAATCTGCATCAGCGCGGAACCGACCTGCTCACTGCGGGCGAAACCGTCCGAAACCTGTGCACCGGTGGCTTGCATGGCGCGAACCGCCTCCTCCACTCCAGAACGCACGTTGCCAATCAACGTCGCAATCTCTTTGGTGGCAGCACCTGCCTGCTCCGCCAACTTGCGCACCTCGTCCGCCACCACCGCGAAACCTCTGCCGTGCTCGCCCGCACGTGCCGCCTCTATCGCCGCGTTCAACGCCAGCAGGTTTGTCTGCTCCGCGATCTGCTCGATCGTCTGCACAATGTTGCCTATCTGCTGACCCAGCTGGTCTAACTGCGCCACCTTCTGCGCGGAGGCTTCCGCTTGCTCTTGAATCTGGCGCATGGTGCGCAACATCTCTTCCACCGATTGCCCACCCTGCTGGGCAATCGCGCTGGCTTGCTGGGCGGAGGCAGCCATCTGCTGGGCGGAGCGAGCGACCTCTTCCACCGCTTTGGCAGCCTGTCTCATGCCCTCTTCGGCTTGCTGGGCGGCTTCGCGTTGTGCTTCGCTGCCCTGCTGCACGGTGCGGATGGCTCGGTCGAGGTTGTCCATCGCCTGAGCGGCTTCGCCCGCCTGCTGGGCGAGTTGCTCGCTGCCTTTAGCGATTTCGTTAGACGCCTGCCCGGACTGCTCGGTAGATGCTGCCAGCTGCTGGCTAGTGCTGGAGACGAAGTGGGCGTTCTGGGCAATTTGCGCCACCGCTTCCCGCAGGGAGGTCTGCGCCTGTCGGTAGCTCTCCGTCATGGCGCGCAGCTGTTCCACCATGCCGTTGAAGGTCTTTGCCAGCATGCCGAACTCGTCCTTCGTGTCCAGAGAGATGGTCTGAGCGGTGGACTGCACGCTGGCGGTCAGGTCGCCGTTGCCCATCGCCAGCATCGCCTGCTGCAGGCTGGTGACATCACCCGTGCGCATGGCTTCTATCCGCTCCACGACCTGTGACAGCGCACCCGTGATGTAGCGAGCGATGGACCAGCCGAGCAGCGCACCGATGAATACGGCAGCCAGAATCGCGCCGAGGATAGACAGCCGCGATTGTGTATAGGTGCGGCGAGCCTGCGCGGCGAGCTTCTTGCCGTAGTTCTCATTCCAGTCCAACATCTTCTCCAGTGTGGGCACAATCTCGCCCAGAAAGAGCTCTTTCATCTCGCCGTTAATCAGCTTTTCCGCCTGATCGCCTTTGCCCTGCCTGTCCAGCTCCACCAGCCGGGCGTGCTGCTGCAGATATCGCTCCCACGACTGCTTCAGCTGTTGGAAGTTCTGGCGGTCGTCTTCAAAGTGGATGGTCGCCTCATACTCTTTCAAGCGCTCTTCTATTCTGGACAGGCTCTCGCGCATCGCCTGCTCGATCTGCTGCAGCCGGGCGGGCTGTCCCGCTGCCGCGACGTGATTGAACCCATAGAGGCGGAACTGACGCATTTGTGCGCCGAAATCGCCCAGGGTGATGCTGCTCGGTAGCGGATCGGAGACGATAGCGTTGGCTATGGCATCCATCCGTGCGAGGCGGCTCACGGAAAAAGCGCCCATGACCAGTATCAGCACCAGACAGCCTCCAAAGCCTGCTGCCAGCTTTGCTCTGGTGCTGAGGTTATAGAACCAGCTCATCGGATACATGCCTCCTTTGCACGAGTTTCTGGTCGTGCGCATCATCTTCTATTATGGTCAAAACTCATCTCTTTCCACAGATCCTCGATGCGCGAAGAGGAGTAACCTTCTTCACCTGACCCCGCTTTGTACAGCATGACAAGCGCGGCATGAAGCCGATCATCATAACGGTAGCCCGTCCGACGTGTCGTGCACGGAGCAAAGAATCTGTGGGAAAAGCCCAGGGAGGTAGGAGACCAAATGCGCTTTCGAGTCGCTATGGCGTGTGTTGCGGCTGTCTGCGTGCATGCTTCGCTCTCAGATGCTCAGGTGAACCTGAGCGGAACCTACACGTTCAGCTCCAAATACGTCTCGCGCGGCGTCAATACGGTGAACAACTGGGTGCTCCAGCAGAACACCAGCATCCAGCTGGGCAATCTGACCGCCTCAGCATGGGGCAATCTGGAGCTGACCAATCACAACGGCTCGCAATACGTGCGCAGTAAACCCGCCGGCACCTTCACCGAGTGGGACTTCAGCATAGAGTACGCCACCTCGTGGAAAAGCCTGCAGATTGCGCTGGGCTGGATAGACTACCAGTACCCCGGCACCGGATGGGAACGCACCCGCGAGGTATACCTGTCGCTGAGCAGTGATAGCCCCCTGTCACCGAGCCTGACCGTGTACCGGGATGTGCACGCTGCGAAGGGAACCTATGTCACGGCTGGAGTGGAGCTCCCTCTGCAGGAGCAGCTCCGGCTGAGTGCACAGGTCGGTTACGGTTGCCCGAAGTTTAACGGCTACTACTACGGCTGCGAGGCAGCATCATGGGTAGACCTGACGTTGGGGTTAAGCACTGCGCTGGATGTGGGCAAGGGGTGGCAGATCAGACCCACCGTTGGGGCTTTTGTGGTGCAGCGGGTCACCGATTGCATCCGCCCGCGCTTTGGGGTATACTGAAGATGACAATACAGATACCGCGCAGCGAATCGCCGCCGGGCGATACGCATCCGCTAGGGGAGCCGACTACGGCTGAGACCTCGCGCAAGGCGAGGAACCCTCGGAACCTGATCCGGGTAATGCCGGCGTAGGGAAGCGGAGTGGCGAACGAAAGATGTGCAAATCCTCGCGCCGCTTCTCTGCCGAGAGGCGGCGTTTTCGCTGGCGTGACAGCGAAGGAGGAGGTTTGCACCATGAAAGCAAAGCGCGGTTTCACGCTCATCGAGCTGCTGGTGGTTATCGCCATCATCGCGCTGCTGGCGGCGATTCTGTTCCCCGTCTTCGCCCAGGCGCGCGAGCGCGCGCGAGTAGCCACCTGCATCTCTAACGCCCGACAAATCGGTCTGGCGGTGCGTCTGTATGTGCAGGACTACGACGAGACCTTCCCCATCTTCCACGCCTACAACAGCCAGCCCCCTGCCGGGCAGCCCGGGCACCTGGGAGTGGAGGTCTCACTGGAGCCTTACACCAAAAACAAGCCCATCTTCAAGTGCCCGAGCGACACGGGTAGCCCCTATCAGCAGCGCGATGTGCCGGGCACCAACTCCTACTGGCAGGCGTACGGTTCCAGCTACCGCTTCACCCACTGCTGCTACACGGTGGTCTGCGGCTTCTCCACACAGAACAATCTGGAGGTGTGCAGCAACTTTGGCTACCAGCAGAAGATAGTGACCGACGCCAGCTTCGTCAGCCCGGCGCAGACGCGCATCATGCGCGATGAGATGTTTCCCTTCTTCAGTCGCAACGTGTCGGGCTACGAGAAGTATGGCTACGACTTTGACCCGCCCTACGACTACTTCCGCCAGTGGCACTCGCAGGGTGGTAGCCTGATCTTCGCCGACGGGCACGCCAAGTTTGTGGCGTCCTCGAAGGAGTTCGACGAGACGCTGGTCTCGCCAGAGGGGTTGCCCAGCGGCGGCGGCTCGTATCCCAACGAAAACTACTGGCTGTGTGACTAACGGTCAGGGAGCCTGTCCTCCCCCAAGAGGGCGAGGCTCGCGCCGAGCCGTTGGTGTCGCTGCCCTTTGAACCGAACCCCCTAGCCCCCTTCCCTGCACGGGAAGGGGGAACCGTGAACGCCCCTCTCCCCGTGGGAGAGGGGACGGGGGGGAGGTAGAATCTTCCGAAACGGGATGTGGACACGGTATCCGTGCAGGGTATTTTATACTTGCCTCGTACCACAGCTATCCTGAATCCGTGTCAGTGGATACCATTCCCTGGGCCTATACCGGTGCCAACGCCTCCTGATCCCGCGCAGGACTGCGAAACACAGCTGCAGCACTGCAGATGATTAGCACAAGGATTCCTGGCGTTTTGCGTGGACGTCTGTGCTGCGATAGTTGCGAGGGGACCTAGCATTTGTCAACCGCTCTGTCTGGCGACAGCCCTACCTCCCCTAAAACCATTCTGTGGTGCGATATGCGAGCTGGCAGCGCTGGGTGCGGTGATGCTCTGTGACATAGGATGTCCCGCCGTTTATCGGCGGATGATGAATGATTGTTTACGCCAATACGAGGAGTGTATGAGAGGAGCCAGAATGCCCAGGTTACCAGTGGCGCCTGCGCAGCCGACACTGCAGTGAGAGGTCTTCGGGCTTCGCGCCCTGTGAGGATAAACTGGAGGGTGGGAGGGAGACCCCGTGCTTATGTTGCCTGCATCGATTGGGAGGCGGCATATATGGAACCTGTACGCCTACAGCACGCCGATTATCTTTGCATGGGGCAATGGGCCGTGATAACCTTTTACGTCGTGATGATTCTGTACGCCGTGATGCGACGCAGCAAGCCGGTCAGAGGGTTCGCGCGCAGGTTGTTCATGCGTCTGCAAAGACAGGCACAAAGAAACGCAAGACGTGGCACCGCGACAGCAACGCTGCTCCTCTTTGCAGGAATCTTTTCCCCCTTGACCGACACCTTGGGCAGCAGCCTTCGCTCATTCTTCAAAATGACCGGTTACTGGATGGGGTTCCTGTTATCCATGGGTCTGACATACGTTTGTCATTACGCAGCAGGTGCTTTCGCATGCGACGGATAAAATAGATTTGTTCAAGCAACTACTTTGTCCAAAATACCGAACAGGGCACAACATCATGATAGAATGGCTCTCGAAGTTGCAGGCGATTGACCGACGGTGGATCTACCTATCCATCTGGCTGGCGTGTGCGCTGCCGTTCGTGGTGAACATCAAGCTGCCGGTATACGTCTCGCCCGAAACGCGCAGGCTGTACGAGTTTATTGAAAAGTGCCCTCCCGGCAAGGTGGTCCTGGTGGACAGCGCATGGGATGCAGGCAGTCAGGGCGAGAACTGGGGGCAGGTGGAAGTGGTGTTCGAACACCTGCTGCGCAAGCGCATCCCTTTCATCGTCACGTCGGTAGAGATTACGCCGTTGGGACCGCAGTTCGCCGACAAGGTGATCGAAAAGCTGGTTCGCGAGAAGTTCCCTGACCGCCGGTACGGTGTGGACTGGGTGAACCTGGGCTATACCAAAGGCGGCTGGCAGGCGATGCAGCAAATCGCCAAGGACATCCGCCAGCAATATAAAAAGGACTCGCGCGGCTATTCGCTGGACGACACCCAGCGCCTGCCTCTGATGCAGCGCGTGCGCAACATCGAGGACATCTACCTGATTTACTCCGTCACCTACTCGCCGCTGGAGGACTGGATACCCTTCGTACACGGTGTGTATGGCACACCCATTGCGTTCGGCTGCGCGGGCATCCAGTCCACCACCTATTACCGCTACCTGCTGTCGGGGCAACTGGTGGGGATGCTGGTGGGGGTGCGCGGCGCGGCGGAGTACGATGCCCTGCTCCACCCCGACATCCGCGAGCGCAACAGCATGGGCACCAGGCTCATCGTACCGCAGGCGTTTGGGCACCTGGTGATTATCGTGGCGGTGATACTGGGCAACGTCGGTTATTTTGCCGCACGCAGGAGGAGGAGCTGATGGAAGGCGCAGCAACCTGGCAAATCTGGCTGGCGGCGATAGTCACCCTGGGAATCTACTCTTACCTCATCAGCGATAACAAGCTGTACCGCCTGCTGCTGAACGTGATGATTGGTCTGGGCGTGGGCTACAATTTCATCATCATGTGGAAACAGGTGCTCCAGCCGCTGTGGTGGGAGCCGATGACGCAGGGCTTCGCAGCGGTGATGGACGGCTTTGCGCCCGGCAGTGCGAAGGCGTTGTGGGTGCTGGTGGGCTTGCTGGGCACGCTGTGGTACTTCCAGTTCAGCCGCAAGTACCTGTGGCTTTCGCGCGTCGTGATTGGCATGACGCTGGGTGCAGGTGCGGGCGTGGTGTTCAAGCAGCAGCTGCTGATGAACATGCCGCAGATTGCCGACTCCTTCCGCCCGTTGATCGCTCGTGCCGATGGGACCCCCCTGGTGGGAGGGAGCACCGCCCCTGTCTCGCTATGGATGTCGCTGAACAATATCATCTTTGTGGGCACGATAGCGTGCGTGATGGTGTACTTCTTCTTCTCGTTTGAGCACAAATGGGCACCCGTTCGCCACACGGCAAAGCTGGGACGCTGGTTGCTGATGATTAGCTTCGGCGCGTTCTTCGGCAATACGGTGATGACCCGTATGGCGGTGTTTCTGGAACGGTTGCAGTTTCTGTTGAGGGACTGGCTCAAAGTACAAACGTTCTGAAAAGAGTCTGCGAACTAGGGTTCAGGGGGACAGGGCACGTACGTAATGTCTGCCGGCGCGAGGCACCAGCGGGATCGTTCTGGTCCCTCATGCACATCAGTATACAAATCCCACTACAGTAGTCGCGTTGTAGGACGCCCTTTTCATCACGAACACATCTCTCGTTGAACACCTGCGCCCGCTGCACCGAACCGTCTCTCCGCACTCGCAGAGTTAACCCATCGAACGCGGCGTCGGGCTCGAACAATCCTCGCCCCCGGTGCAAATATCGGGGATGCCTCATCTCGCCATGCAGGATGCAAGCAAGGATGCCGTGGTTTTCATCCACCGAGAATAGGAGGTGCAATGACCATTTCATAGAGGGTACAAAGTAGTAACTAACGGGAAACTTTCCACGACGAGTTTCCGCAGTGATGATGCCGTTGTACGTATCCAGTGGGCACTGGAAAATCTCGCGATTCCCTGCATAAGGTAAGACCTCCACGAGAAACTTCGGCCATCTCCCACCGGTATCCTCAAGATACATCGCCCAGGCTGAATACAGCTGTCGTAAGTTGCTGGTACACGGAGTGGACTGCGCGTGCCGCCTCGCCCTGAGGAGAACCGGCAAGAGCAACGCTACCAACAGCGCGATGATTACCAGCACAATCATCATTTCCATCAAGGTAAAACCACGCCGCATCAAGCATACCCCCTCTTCCACAAAACAAAACCTTGAGTGGTCAGGATGGTTATCCACACAGCAAGCGCACTGAACAACACGTTCATCGCGTAAAGGAACAAAACAGACAATAGTATTCTCACGCCTTCCGCCGCCGACCGCGCGCCTGATAGCCGTGTCACCACCAGCGGCAGGTGTCTGAACGACCAGAGAAGCAGATAACACCCCAGAACAACCGACGTCGCCAAAGGCTCCTCTGTTCAGAGGTCGCAACAGTAGTTATGTAGTAGGATGCAATACCGATACCGCCTCCTACGAGCAGACAGGGTATCCAGCTGAAGCCTGGCACTCAAACCAGACATACACCCACCTCGTGCTCTCGCTCCAGGCGTCGGCAAAGGATAGATCACTGCTGAACCCGAAGACAACCCACAAACCGAACAATGCAAGCCGCTCCGCAGTGCGCACTATCCCAAACACTGCAACGCCAATGCACAGCGAGATGATATATTCACTGACTTTTGAGAGCGGTGGTTCTTGCCCTCTCTTTCTCGGTCGAGACGAACTCAGCAATCATCGGCTACCCTCCTTCCGTGATGTCATACGCTTCTCGCTCTGGAAGCAGGCTATGTGCCGCATGGGCTGGTACCACATGCCTTCTCGTTGTCATGTTGGCAGTCCGGCATGGCACCACCGTGCAAGCAAAGGCAGTTGACCTTCGCCGGAGGGCCACACCCAGCGTAGTGGTGAATGATAGGATCGCCTTGTCATACCTGCCCCTGGTGATGCATAATATACCCGAAGGGGTGATGCGAGATGGCACTGCCTGCACCGTCGGGAAAGGTGAAAATCACTTACGAGCAGTTCTTAGAACAGATAGACGAAGACACGCTCGCGGAGTGGGTGGACGGGGAGGTGGTCTCTTTGTCGCCTGCCAGCCTGGAGCACCAGCTGGTTTCCGATTGGCTTTTGCGCTACATCGGCGCGTTCCTGGACAAGTATCCGATGGGCGTCGCAGTATCTGCTCCCTTCCAGATGCGTTTATTGCGCAGTGAGCGTGGGCGTGAACCCGACCTGATTTTCGTTGCCAACCAGAACCTGCACCGTTTGCATGACACCTATCTGGAAGGTGGGGCAGACCTGGTGGTGGAGATTACCTCCCCCGAAAGCCTGCTGCGTGACCGGGGTGAAAAGTATGCCGAATACGAACTGGAAGGCATTCCCGAATACTGGGTCATAGACCCCGACGAGCGACGGGTGGACTTTTTCGTGTTGGGAGCGGACGGTCGTTACGTGCGGCGCTATGAAGATGCAGAAGGCATCTACCACAGTGAGGTGCTGAAGGGTTTGCGACTACCTGTGCGCTGGCTGTGGGAACGTCCACCCCTGCATGAGGCAATCTCCTGGACGTAAATGAGGAACATACCCGAAGGGGTGATGCGAGATGGCACTGCCTGCACCGTCGGGAAAGGTGAAAATCACTTACGAGCAGTTCTTAGAACAGATAGACGAAGACACGCTCGCGGAGTGGGTGGACGGGGAGGTGGTCTATTTGTCGCCTGCAAGACTAGAGCATCAGGACATTGCGGGCTTTCTCCACGCACTGATTCGTGCTTTTGTGCAGCGGTACGAACTGGGACGTGTGGTCTCCGCCCCCTTCCAGATGCGTTTATTGCGCAGTGAGCGTGGGCGTGAACCCGACCTGATTTTCGTTGCCAACCAGAACCTGCACCGTTTGCATGACACCTATCTGGAAGGTGGGGCAGACCTGGTGGTGGAGATTACCTCCCCCGAAAGCCTGCTGCGTGACCGGGGTGAAAAGTATGCCGAATACGAACTGGAAGGCATTCCCGAATACTGGGTCATAGACCCCGACGAGCGACGGGTGGACTTTTTCGTGTTGGGAGCGGACGGTCGTTACGTGCGGCGCTATGAAGATGCAGAAGGCATCTACCACAGTGAGGTGCTGAAGGGTTTGCGACTACCTGTGCGCTGGCTGTGGGAACGTCCCCCGCTGCACGAAGCGCTACGCCAGTTTGACAATCCCTGAGGTGCTATAATACAGAGCTTGTGGGCAGTTGGCGCAGCGGAAGAGCGCCTCGTTGACAACGAGGGGTCAGTGGTTTGAATCCACTACCGCCCACCACTATATGTGCTACTCCCCACACACAGCACGTTGTGATGGATGCCAAAACTGGAACCTGCAACGAGCTGGTCTCTCTCAGGGCGTCTTCGGTTTCCGCGCAGGAGCAGTTGCGCAACCACCCTCCAATTTGGTAACATAACCCAACGGTACAGTACGGGCAGGTCGGCACTGCCCTCATCGCTGGAGCAGAGGATGATGGTGAGTATCGAACATCAACTGCAAGTGCTGCAACGCGGGGTGGCGGCGATTATCCCTGAAGACGGTCTGCGCGAGAAGCTGGAGAAATCGGCACGGACGGGCAAACCTCTGCGCGTGAAGCTGGGCTTGGACCCCACTGCACCCGATATTCACCTGGGCTTTGCGGTGGTGCTGCGCAAATTGCGCCAGTTTCAGGAGTTCGGACATATCGCCTGCCTCATCATCGGTGACTTTACCGCCATGATCGGCGACCCTACCGGGCGCAGCAAAACCCGCCCCCAGCTGTCGCGTGCGGAGGTGGAGGAGAACGCCCGTACCTATCAACAGCAACTGTACCGCATCCTGATGCCCGAACGTACCGAAATCTACTTCAATAGCGACTGGCTCGGCAAGATGACCTTCGCCGACGTGATACAGCTGGCGTCCAAATACACGGTGGCGCGCATCCTGGAGCGCGACGACTTCCAGAACCGCCTCGCCGAGGGCAAGCCGCTGGGCATGCACGAAATCCTCTACCCGCTATGCCAGGGTTACGACTCGGTGGCTATCCAGTCGGACATCGAGATGGGCGGCACCGACCAGATTTTCAATAACCTGGTGGGGCGCGACCTGCAACGCGAATACGGGCAGGACCCGCAGGTGGTGCTCGCCATGCCCCTGCTCGTCGGGCTGGACGGCGTGGAGAAGATGAGCAAATCGCTGGGCAACTACATCGGCATTACCGAACCGCCCGACCAGATGTTCGGCAAGGTGATGTCGTTGCCCGATGAGCTGATGGTGTCGTACTTCGAACTGTGCACCGACGTGCCGATGGACGAAGTGCGCGAGATTGCGCTGGGGCTGAACAACGGCACGTTGCATCCGATGGAGGTCAAGCGTCGTCTCGCCCGCGAGATTGTGAGCATCTACCACAGCACAGAAGCGGCACAGGAGGCGGACCGCGAGTTCATGCGCGTCTTCTCGGCGCGCGAGATGCCCGAAGAGATGCCCGAGTACGAGGTGCCGGCGGACATCGTGAAGGATGGCAAGGTGTGGCTCCCGCGCCTGCTCTCTGCGTTAGGACTGGTGAGCAGCAACAGCGAGGGGCGGCGCATGATTCAGCAGGGGGCGGTGGAAATCAACGGCGTGCGCCACGCCGACCCCAACGAGGAGATAGAGGTCGCCTCTCTGCACGGCGCGGTGATTCGCGTGGGCAAGCTGCGCTTTGCCCGGGTGCGGTAGTCACCTTCAGCCGTGAGCAAACACCACAACGGCTCGGCAGGAGCATCGCCTTCCTCGCGCCCGTAAGGTTGCGACAGGTCTCACGTGTGGCGGAGTACCAGGAGCAGCCGCAGCCACGTCTTCAGCCGCCAGGGGTAGTAGCGCAGGCTCTGCAGAAACGCTTCACGCGCTTTGTCTCGCCGCCCCATCCTGTCATAAATCACGCCCAGTGCCGCCAGCGCGATGCCGATAGCACGTCGCATCCGCCAGCCGTCCCGCCGGAGCAGCTCGGGGATGCGCTTGCGGATGCGCTCCTCGTGAATCCACAGGTCGTCTTCCAGCATACGCGCGCTCTGATACATGGTGTTCTGCCCATGCAGGCGGTATAGCGTCAACGGTTCAGGCACGTAGCCGACCAGATAGTGCTCGGCGATGCGCAGCCACAGGTCCCAGTCGCCCATGCCGAACAGGTGTTCCTCAAACGCGCCACACCTTTGCACGCAGTCTCGCCGGAACATCACGGAGGAGGTGATGAACAGATTGCGCGTGAGCAGATCCGGCAGAAGGTCGCCCTGCGGGTTGGGATGGAAGCGCACGCCCAGCGGGTCGCCCCCTATCGGGTTGCCTTCGGCGTCGATGAGCCGGAAGCCGGTATGCACCAGCCCGACACGCGGGTCGCTCTCCATTACCGCCAGCTGCTTCTGCAGCTTGTCCGGCAGCCACACGTCGTCCGAGTTCAGGATGGCGATATACGGCGCGTGGCTCAGCGCGATGCCTTCGTTGAGGGTGGCGTACGTGCCACGATTGCTCGCGTGCAACACGACACGCACGCGGTCAGCGTAGCGTTGCAGGATTTGAGGCGAGTCGTCTGTGCTGGCGTCATCTATGGCGATAATCTCCCTGTCCTCCAGCGTCTGCCTCAGCGCGCTTTCTATCGCCTGCGGCAGGTAAGGTGCGTGGTTGTAGCTGGTCAGCACCACGCTCACCAGAGGCATCGCTACCAGTCCCCAACCAGCGCGGCAAGCACCGCCTTTTGCGCGTGCAGACGGTTCTCCGCCTGGTCAAACACCACCGACTGCGCGCCGTCCATCACCTCGTCGGTAATCTCCTCGCCGCGATGGGCAGGCAGGCAGTGCATCACTATCGCGCCCGGCTTCGCCGCCTGCAGCAGTTCCGCGTTCACCTGATAGGGCTGGAATACCTGCTTGCGTTGTTCCGCCTCGTGCTCCTGCCCCATGCTCGCCCACACATCGGTGTAGATGGCATCGGCGGTGCGTACCGCCTCCTTCGGGTCGCGCATGACGGTAATCAACGCACCGGTGGCGGAGGCGATCTCCCTCGCCAGCGCAAGGATATGCTCGTTCGGCTCGTAGCCCTGCGGGCAGGCGATGGTGAAGTGCGTGCCCAGCTTTGCCGCCAGCAGCATCAGGCTGTGCGCCACATTGTTGCCGTCGCCTACGAACACCAGATGTTTGCCCTTCGCCTCGCCTTTGTGCTCGATGAGCGTCTGGAAGTCGGCGAGTGCCTGACAGGGATGCTCGAGGTCGCTCAGGGCGTTAATGACGGGAACGTTCGCATGCTGCGCCAGTTCCACCAGCGTCTGGTGCGAGAACACTCGCGCCATGATGACCTGACACCACCGTTCCAGGTTGCGTGCTACGTCCGCCACGCTTTCGCGCTTGCCCAGCCCGATTTCATTCGGCGAAAGGTAGATGGCGTGTCCGCCCAGCTGCACCATCGCCGCTTCGAAGGTGAAGCGCGTGCGCAGGGAGGGCTTCTCGAAAATCATCGCCAGCAGGTGCGGCCGCTTCCAGCGAACGACCTCGTTTCCCTGGCGCGTCGCCTGCTTCATTTCCGCCGCCAGCTGCAGCAGGGCGATACATTCCTCAGAAGTGAGGTCGTGGATACCCAGCAGGTCGCGCCCCTGCAAGCCGCGCAGCACATCTGTTCGCGAGATAGTGACCTCTGCGGAGGGCACCCCTCTGCTCTCCCTCACCGCCTGCACCGCCATCCGCGCCCGTTCGAGGTCTACCCCCATCTGCTGGAGCATTCTGCCCGCAAGCCCCTCTGCCTCGCGGAGTAATCCCAGCAGCAGGTGCTCGGTGCCGATGTGGTGATGATGGAGCCGACGCGCCTCATCGTAGGCGAAATCGACGGCGCGCTTAGCACGAGGGGTTAACTGCGTTTCCTGCCCAACCCTGTCCTCTCCTCGCGGCACCTGTCGCTCCAGTTCCATACGCAAGCGGCTGGGGCTCACCCCCAGTTGCTGAAGCACCTGGAGTGCGGTGGCATTGCTCTCACGGAGCAGCGCCAGTAGCAGGTGCTCGGTACTCACGTAGTTTTCGCCCAGGTGTGCTGCCTCTTGCAGAGCATTGTAGATAACGCGGTGGGCACGCTCAGTCAATCGCTCCCAATGCACCCTGTCCACCTCCCCCGTTTGGGATAGTTTATTGTATCCTGTCTTCGCAAGGAGGTGCAACAGGTGGGCGTCCATGCGCCAGATCAACCTCACTCCTGTCCCCTCTCCTGTGAGGCAAGGGACGATGGTGGTTCCTCCTTTGCTCGCAGAGAAGGGGATCAGGGGGTTCGGTTCAGAAACCGACGGCTCCGCAGGAGCCTTGCCCTCCAGAGGGTGAGGCAAGAAACAGGCTTGACAGACTACTCTTTTCGTTCTGCCCGATCCTTTTTTCGTTCTTTCTATGATATAATCGCAGAGAAGGAGAAAAAATGTCCATCCTTGCCGCCATCGATATCGGTACGAACTCCATCCTGCTAACGGTTGTGGAGGTGCAGGAGGGGGAGATACGCACCCTCTGCGAGCGCAGCCACATCACGCGGCTGGGGGAAGGCTTGAACGCTACCGGCAGGTTGAGCGAAGAGCCGATGCAGCGTTCGCTACGCGCCCTCCACGAGCTTCTGGAAGAAGCCCGGCAGCTTCAGGCGGATACGATCATCGCTGTGGGAACGGAGGTGTTGCGCAAGGCACAAAACGCTTCCCAGTTCCTGCAAGCGTGCGAGCAGATGGGGTTATCCGTAGAGGTTATCTCCGGTGAGCGGGAAGCGTACCTCAGCTACCTCAGCGTGGCGAAGGACCCCTTGTTTACGCAACAGTCGGAGTGCCTGACCATGCTGGACGTGGGCGGGGGGAGCACGGAGGTGAGCCGTGGTTGCGCAGGGGTGTTGCAAGCCAGTCACAGCTATCCCATCGGTGCCGTTCGTCTGACGGAGGCGCATCTGCGCTCTGACCCGCCGACCGCCGAGCAGATTCTCGCCTTGCAGGAGACGGTAGCGCAACATCTTCACAACGAGAGCCACCTTGCGGATAGGGAGTATCTCGTCGGGGTGGGAGGAACGTTCGTGAACCTCGCCTCGCTGCACAAGGGCTACACAGAGTACCGTCCCGAACGGGTACATGGAGCCTCGCTCACGCTGGCGGAGATGCAGTCGCTTGCGGACAGGCTGTGTGCTCTGCCCCTCGCACAACGCCGCCAGCTGCCGGGCATCGAGCCAGAACGCGCTCCCGTGCTACATGCGGGTGCGCTGATCGCCGCCACCGCCATGCAATGCTTGCATGCCCAGAGGATTGCGGTCAGCATGAGGGGACTCCGCTGGGGAATCGTTTATGAGTTCGCCGATGCGCATCGCCATTGACGCCCGCTGTTTGACAGGAGCCTACACGGGCGACCGCACCTACTGGTTGGGACTGGTGCGCGGGTTGTGTGCGCTGGAACATGAGCATCGCATCCTGCTATATACGCACACTCCCATCACCGACCCGCTGTTACCTGAGGACGAGCGTCTGAAGCAGAGGGTCATCCCTGCCCGCAACCTGCGCTGGTGGAGCTGGAAACTCTTTCCCGACGCGGCAAACGCCGATGGCGCGGATGTGGCACACGTGCAATACACCGTGCCCACTCGTCTGAAGATGCCGGTAGTGACCACTGTGCACGACATCTCCTTTCGCCTGATGCCTCACTGTTTTCCGCTGAAACACCGTCTGCTGCTGAATCTCACCGTACCGCGCTCGATGCGTCGTGCCGCGCGGGTCATCACCGTTTCCGAAAGCAGCCGTCAGGACATCCTGCGCGTATACCGACTGCCTGCAGAGAAGGTGGTGGCGATACCCAACGCATCGGATGAGCGGATGCGACCGGTGGAGCGAGCGGTAGCCGAGCAGACCCTGCGCCAGCACTACGGCTTGGAGACGCCTTTCGTGCTGATGGTGGGGGTGTTGCAACCGCGCAAGAACCTCCCGCTGGCGGTGCAGGCGTTCGCGCAGGTGGTGTTGCCGGGCAACCTGCCGCATCGGCTGGTGATCGTGGGCAAACCGGGCTGGGGGATGGAGGAGCTGCAAAAGGCGATTGCCCACTGGGAGGTGCAGGAGAGGACGGTGCTGACAGGTTACGTGCCAGACGAACACCTGCCCAGCTTCTACTCCTCTGCCGACGCGCTGATGTATCCCAGCCTGTATGAGGGTTTCGGTTTGCCGCCGTTAGAAGCGATGCAGTGCGGTTGCCCTGTGCTGGCGAGCGATATTCCCGTGATGCGCGAGGTGGTGGGCGATACGGGCATGTTGCTTTCGCCTCATGACCCTGTGGTGTGGACGCAGGCGCTGCACACGGTACTGACCAACGAGTGGGTACGCCAGCAGATGCGTCAGCGTGGCTTCCAGCAAGCTGCCCGCTTCTCGTGGAAGGAGTCGGCGAGGCGAACGCTGGAGGTTTATCAGACGTTGGGCATGCGCGCGTGAAACGTCTGTGGAGTCACCCCGTCATCTCTGCTGCTGCCCAGTCGCTGGCATTACCATAACGGTCTATCACACACACGAAAGCGAGGTTTGCCACCGGAGGCACGATATAGCCCTCGCTGTGTGCGGGCAATGCCTGCACTGTCCACTCACCGTTGTTGCGGTAAGCCACTACCCACCATGCTACAGGGTGCCTTCCCTGAGCCTGCCATCGAAGCTGAATGGCTCCCCCGGCAGATCGGGTTGCCTGAACCGCAGGCGAGCGCGGCTTGGAACGGCTCAGCCAGGGCGAAGGCGGAGTGAGCGCAGGCTGGGCGTGCAGGTCTCGAATCAGCTTGCAGATGCCTCCCCTGTCCTGCATGAACGCCCGTGCGCTGAAGTGGATGTTGCCCACTGCACCTGCCTGCTGGCGCGTCAGGCGTACCTGCTCGGCAATCTCCTGCGCATCCCACGCGGTGCTGCTGCCGTCTGCCACCTTGCTGGTGAAGTTGCCAGCGAGGATATGTCTGCCCCGTGTATTCTGCTCCACCCACCACTTCAGCAATACAGGGAAGCTGAGGGTGGGATGGTCTCTCTTGAAATACAGCTGAGGCACATAGTAGTCACACCAGCCTTCTTGCAGCCATTTGCGCGAGTCGGCGTAGAGCTCCGAGTACGCGTCAAAGCCGCGTGCCTGGGGGGGATAGCCCGGTCGCCACAGACCGAAGGGGCTGATGCCGAACTTCACCCAGCGTTTGGTGCCCTTGATTTCGCGGTAGACCCTTTCCACAAAGCGGTCCACATTTTGCCTGCGCCAGTCGTCACGGCTCAGCTTGCCGCCAGAGCGGCGGTAGCGCTGCCAGCTGGGTTCATCGGGGAAATCGAGGATATTGCCCTTTTCGTCGCGCTCTTTATAGGGGTAGAAGTAATCGTCGATATGCACGCCGTCCACGTCGTAGCGCTTCACCACTTCCAGCATCACCGAGAGGGAATGTTCCACCACATCGGGCTCGCCAGGGTCCAGCCACAGGTATCGTCCGTACTGCTTGACCAGTTCGGGGCGTCGCTTGCTGATGTGCTGGGGATGAATCTCCGACCTCTCGGAGGGATGTCGTGCCCGATAGGGATTGAACCACGCATGGAGCTCCATGCCGCGCCTGTGCGCCTCTTCCACCGCAAAGGCGAGAGGGTCGTAGTAGGGTTCGGGCGGCTTACCCATCCTTCCGCTCAGCACCTCGGACCAGGGCTCGATTCTGGAGTCGTACAGCACCGAACACGCCGGGCGCACCTGCAGCACGATCACGTTGAACCTCAGTTCCGCCGCCCTGTCCAGTATCGCTATCAGTTCGGCTTTTTGCACATCGGACGGAAGCCCGGGTTTGGAGGGCCAGTCGATGTTGTCCACAGTAGCCACCCACATACCGCGATATTCCCGCTCTACAGAAGGAAGTGTTTGCTCCAGACGCATGGTATCCTCCCCGTTTTCCCTTTTCGTTATCTTGACTCTCCCTGCCGAGTCGTGTTACACTAATGGTGCTGAGGCGCGCCCTCGTAGCTCAGTGGACAGAGCGCCTCCGTCCTAAGGAGGGCGTCGGGGGTTCGAATCCCTCCGAGGGCGCCATCCCATATATGCTACCTCTTACCCCACAGGGACACAACATCTTGTGTTCCGCAGACTGACAATTCTCAGAAAAGAGGCGTTCTGAACAAGGGGCTTGACAGCGGGAACTGTTTGCGGTAACCTGTACCCGCGTTCAGCACCCACCCTGCTGGACGCCACGCCTGCGGGTGCTCTGCCACCGCGCAGGCACTCCCATCATAGCATACAGGGGCAGAAGATGTCAACCGAATACGTGGAACCGCCTGACCTCAGCGCACTGGAAGACCTTCTGCAGGTGGAGCGAACCGCTGACATTCAGAGTGCCTTACAGCACCTCTATACCACCGCAGGCTGTGAACCGCTTGCTGTGCTCGCCTTACGTTACGGTTTCGGCTACGACCTGAAGACCATCGCCTTCATCATGAACCGGCGCAAGTCAGACATTGCACACACCCTGCGCGAGTGCCTGCAGTTGCTCGCGCCTCACGTGATGTAAGGCAAGCTACGAACCGTGAGACAGATCTGTCTCATTTTGTTTCAATCATGAGTTTTCTTACAATTCTCGGCAGCCGATGTAATGAATGATGAGACTGGACACGCTCCTGCAGGACAACCCTGCGTATGAGGATGCCTTAGCTGAAAAGGTGCTGGAGCACTACCTGCGTGTGAGACACCCTCAGGTCGCCCGCCTGAACAGTATGGGCATGGACATGGGTGACATAGAGCAGGAGCTGCGCATCGCCCTCTGGAAAGCGTGGAGCGCATGGACAGGGCAGATTGTCCTGCGCCGGTGGCTCTCGTGGAAAATGGATTACTGCCTGCGTGATCTTGAACGAGCCTGCGCCAAACAGCTTCGGCGTTTTCAAGTCGTTTCCCTCGAAGCCCTCCTTCCTCCTGAAAACACCGACTAACCTCACGCAGGGCAGTGGTGGGGTGTGGGGTGTGGGGCATGTGAGCGCAAAAAGTGTCCAGTTTTGTAAACTTTTGTAAACCCCTGAGTTAGCAGGCAGGGCGCGTGCGCCCTGCCTGCGTCATGCTCTCACTACGCTAACGCCTGCGCTAACGTTAGTGCTAACGCCTGCGCTAACGCCTGCGCTAACGTTAGTGCTAACGCCTGCGCTAACGCTCCGCTGGTGGTAGACTGCTTGAATCATCCTCAAACATGCCCTGCGCCTTGAGTGCCTTCAACAGACGGTGGAAGGCTTGATTCAGTTCCGTCGCCTGTCGGTGCACCTGCGCGTAGTCCTCACGCGAAGGAACCGCGCCCATCGCCACCAGAGTATACAACCGCCGTAACGCACCTGTGGCGTGCTGCATGTTGACTACAGCGTCCCTGCAAAGGTTGTGTGTCATTGCTGCTCACCTCCTCAAGCACTTATTCCCTGCCTCACAGCAACCTGCCCTGAGGCTCTCCTGTAAGGGCTTCCAACTGGCGCACGACTTCAGTGGCATCGCCCACCAGCACCGTCGCGCCTGCAGCACGTAGCGCCTCGTGTTCCCGCTTCTGCTGTGGGGACAGTCTGGCGTGCTTGCCGGTCTTGACCTCAATGGCAATCAAGTGCCCACGCCAGCACGCCAGAATGTCAGGCAGACCGCGTCGCTGTCCCCATGTGCCACGAATTCGGGCACACCACGCGCCACGCTTCTGTAAGTAGCAGACGATGGCACGGGCGTGCTGGCTATGGGCACTGACCTTTTCGCGTCTGTACGAGCCTTCTGGAGCCATTTCCGGCGGTTTTAGAAGAGCTTCGGCTGTCGTGGGTCTGCCCTGTGCCACAGGTTCAACGGCAGGGCAATCTGCTCGCCATGTCCGCGCTGGATGCGGATGCCCTTCTGCCACAGCGT
This sequence comes from Armatimonadota bacterium, assembly GCA_026003195.1. Taxonomy (NCBI): domain Bacteria; kingdom Bacillati; phylum Armatimonadota; species Armatimonadota bacterium. Next base: position 452,879 of record BPGU01000004.1, on the reverse strand, counting down.
CGCCAGTGGCGCGATGTAGGTGATGCCACTCTCCACGTCGTGCACCTCCACCAGTGACGCGCCTGCCTCGTGTGCCTGCTCCAGAATGTGGCGCTCAAACGCCCACGCTGGGGGCTGTCGCAACTGGTGCTTGCTCGCCTGCACACGGCGCACCAGTCGGAAGCCATCCAGCACGCAACCGCTGTGCCTGCCGTCACGGGTGTAGAGGACTCGCCTTGCTGTTCGTGTAACTGTCTGCATGTCTATACACTCCTTTCGTTGGTGTTTTGGGGGCGGGCAGGGCGCACGCGCCTGCCCACTTCCCTCTCTTACGCCTGCGCGAAGGGGTCGTCAGGGTCTTCGTCGTCCGCCATCTCGTAGAACCCCTGACTGGTGGCAGGAACCGCGACCATGCCATGCTTGACCCGCTGACCGACCTGCACGCGCCGAACGGGCAGAATGTCGGTCACCCGCGCAAACACGCGCGCGTCAGCGGTCTGCTTCGCTTGCACTACCGCCCGGGCACGCTTGCCCTTCAGCGCGTCCAAGTCAATCGTGTCGCCCGTTGCGAAGGGCTTGCCCGCAAACGCTGCTGCCCACTTCACCGCCTTCGCATTGAGTGCCGTGCTGGCGTTCGTCCACGCTCGCAGTTCCGTGCCCTCAAACTCGCCTTCCGCCACGCGCAACTGCCACACGAACTGCTCGCCGTAGGCTCCTTGCTGCTCCCGCACGTCCACCAGTTCCACCGTGTAGACGTCGTCGGGCAAGGTCTGTGCTTGTGCCGTCACCACCAGTTTCATGTCGTTACCTCCTTGTGTGTTGGTTTACCGTCGGTCGGGTTGGTATGCTCTATGTCAACCGTCCCCTGACGGGTCGGGCAAGATGTGCTCATACCTCCACCTCCTCACGCAGTCGCTGCTCCAGCGGTTTCTCGTGTTTGAGTGCTGCTTGGAACGTACGCACCACGCGCTCCTCATCAGCAAGCATCTGCTGCACCTGCGCTTCGTGACGTGATTCAAGGGCTTCTACGTCCTGCCGGATGCTGCGCTCGGCAATATACGCCTGCAGGGTCGCCTTCAGGTCGTCTACCAGGTCAAGCACCGCCAGCAGGTAAGTATGCTCCTCTGACCGTACCATGGGCAGTCGCAGTGTGCCCGCGTGCCAGCGCAACAGCAACATGATTTCCTTCCGCAGTTCCCCGAAGCTCATCACGGACTACCTCCGCTGCCTGCGGGGTACCAGTGCCCGCTGACGAGGTCGTATGCCAGCAAACCGTCTTCGGCTTGCGTGAAGGGGTCTTCTTCGGGCTGGACAGAAGAGTCGGAGGGGTGTTCCAACCTACCTGACACTATAGGATGTGTTATGTTAGGTAGGTTTGTGGGCGCGTCCAACCTACCTGACACTATAGGATGTGTTATGTTAGGTAGGTTTGTGGACGCATACCACCGGTAGGTAGCACCTTTGCGCTCCTCTTTTGGCTCGCGCTGTATACGTCCGTTCTCCAGAAGATGCTCCAAGACGTTCTTCATGTGTGAAAGCGACGGACGTGGCTCGCCCAGTTCTTGCCAGACCTCTTTCGTGGTAAGCATTCTGCCCGCGCTGTAGATGATGCCCTCCACCCGTTGCGCCAGTGTTCGGAACTCCACGAGGTCTGCCTCGCCCACGTAGCACAGCTCATCACCCTTCCACTGCAGAAGCAGACTACCGCCCTTGCTGGTGCGTCCCTCGTAGGTCAGCAGTAACCCGTCTTCGCCCTTCGGAGCCAGACTGATGAGCATGTCGAACATTGCCGACAGCGCGTTTGTACCCGCGAACCGGTCGGTAATCGCCTCTCCTTCCGCCTTGCGCTCGTGGTGCAGACAGATGAGCGTGAACCCCATCTGACGCTGCAGACTAATCAGAGGCATGAGGTCGTCTACCACGCGAGAGGGGTGCAACTCATCACGCAACCGCCAGACGCCGCGCACGGTGTCCAGCACCACCACGCTGTAGGAACCCTGCTGAATCTTCTGCAACAGTGCCTCTCGCGGTTCACCCGCGCACAGCCAGATGTCCACGTGTTCCGGCAACTCATCCTCATCGAAGGAAGACAGTCGGATGCTCCAGTCATCCTCATACTCTTCCGAGAGGTAGAGCACGCGCTCGTTGTGCCAGTGGAGCATTCCACCGCGAAAGAGGGTTTCGGTTTTGCCCACACGGGGCTTGCCAGCGAGCAGGTGCGTTCTGCCCTTGCGGATGATGCCTTTCAAGCCGAACAGGGGAAGGCTCTCTTCAGCGGTTTCGCTCTGGTGTTCGCGCAGGGCACGCAGCTCTTTGAGGGTATACAACCTACCTAACATAACACACCCTATAGTGTTAGGTAGGTTTGGTTCGGGTTTCACCAGCTGTTTGAGGCTTCCGACGGGTAGCCGGAGCCGTCGCGACACCTCACCGAGCACCAGTTCGCGCAGGATGGGGTCGCGGTTGGTAGCGAGCCAGTCACCCAGCAGCTGCTGCAGTGCGCCGGACTGGTCTTCGGGTGCGTGTCGGTTGACCTCGCGCAAGATGGTGTCTGTGGCTTCCTTCGCGCGTGCCTGCAGATTCTTGTTCCCATTTGTCTGTTGTGGTATACTCATTTTGGCAGTCCCCCGCTGAGAAAGTTGTGTCCGCAGCCCGCTCTCTGGTCGGAGAGCGGGCTTCCACTTTGTGGCAGGCTCCACCGCCTCACCGCTCGTCCTCTCCCTCGTCCACCTCCACCAGTCGCCTCAGGCGTTCTACCTCAAGGTCGGCGCGTGCTTCTGCCTCCCACCGGTCAAACAGTGCCTTAATGGCGTCCCCAACGGCTCGCAACACTTCAGGGTCACTGCTCGCCAGCAGGGGGCGGTCACTGTGCCGGATGTCGGTCACAAGGATTGCCTTCGCCATACGAAAACCCCCTCTCTTTGCTTCCCACTATATAAGCAGGTGAGAGGGGGCAAAACGTGTACAGTTTCAGGCGATTTTTCAGGGGTTTCGTGAAAATTGTTTGCGGGCGCGTTCCAGAAGCTTGCGGGCAGTGGCAGGGGAGATGCCCAGCTCTTGGGCAGCTTCGGTAGCGGTGTAGCCTTGTAGCATCAGGCGCAAGAGGTCTGCGGTACGCTTTCCGAAACGGGCGATCGCACGCTCTACGACGTCTCTGTCAGCCACCACCTCTGCCGGGTCAGCCTCGTCGCTGATTGCGGTTTCCAGTGGTGAAGGGGCATCTTCGGGAAGGGGCAACTGGCTCTCGGCAATCTCGCGCTCTTGGTTGCATCCAGTGCCACCCGGGTTGCGGTTGATGCGGGCCTCACGCCTTAGTGGTTCGCTCTCATTTCTCTTCGGTTCACAACCCAACTGTTCGAGAGCAGCGGCGAAGACATCTGTTGTAGTAGCATCATAACGTGCTGCCAGCAATTCTGCTGCTAACAGACGGGAACTGACTGGATTGTAGGAATTTGCACAGAGCAGCAGGTTTAGCGCTTCGCTTGAACAAAACACTTTCCACCAACACTCGTATGCACACACCGCAAAAGCAGCATCCCATTCATTTTGCACCTGAAGTCCGCTATACCAATTCAGTACCCGTGCGTAGGACATAATCTCTTTGCGGTAACGTGTCCCAATCTCAGCACCTACCAAAACGATTTCTGCAATCAACTGCCAGCCGAGGAGGCTGCTGGAGTGTTGAAGAATCTGAGCAAACACACGCAGGTCGTTTCGTGCTTGTTGCCAGAGTTCGGTTCCCAACCGAAGCTTCTCATTGGCGTCAATGCATATGCTGCAATACCAGTCGGCAAACCGCTGGGCGCGTTCCAGCAATTGAGGGTTCCTGAGGTCACGCCAGTCTTTGAGCTGCTTCAGGTCGTCAATCAGCACGTTGCACCTCCCTGTCAGGTGCTGTTCGCGTGTCGGTTGTCCACTGGACAGGGCAGTGGACACTTAAGAGGCAGTGCACACGCCTACCGACACGCTTCAACAATATAGACGATTCTACGTCCGAATTTGTTTCACCTACTTTCCCTATGCAGGGGCGGGCGCGTGGACGCCGATTTCCCTGAATCTGTCCGAAAGAGCGCCAGTCCAGTCCACGCGCCCGCCTCCCCTCTACCTGCGTCCTCTGAGAAGATTCAACGGACTATGCTGCTGGTGTGCCTGCTTGAGGTCTTGCTCCACCAACGACAGGTATTGCTGTGTGGTCTTGATGTCGCTGTGACCCATGAGCAAGCGCAGTCTTTCCAAGTCAATGCCGTTGCGCAGGCTCCACGTGGCGAACGTTCTGCGCAACTGGTGTGCTCCCAGTTTCAAGCCAGCGCGTCTGCCCGCTCTGCGCACTGCCAGTTTGATCCCGTGCAAAGTCAACGCGCCAGAGGCTCCCCACCACAGGGGACTGTCCGTGTGCAGTTTCACTTGCTGCTGTGTCTGGTAAGCCTTCAGGTAACGTTGCACCGCAAGCCTCACCTCTGCACTCAACACCACCACGCGCTGTTTACCGCCTTTGCCCTTGATGACCAGTGTGTCTTGCATGGCGTCACCCACACGCAACGAGTGCGCCTCGTGGATGCGCAGACCGGTGTCCAGCAGCAGCAGAATCAGTGCTCTGTCGCGAAGAGGCAACCACTCTCTGCCCTCACACGCTTGCAGCAGTTTCTGTACCTCTTCAAGGGTGAGGGCAGGTTTGAGCACTTGTTCGCGCTTGGGTGGCTCCACCTTCGCGAAGGGGTTATTGGAAGTCAGTTCCATGCGCAAGCACCAGTTCCAGAAGGCGCGTGCCTTCTGCCAGTCGGTATGCAGGGTGTGTGAGGAGAGTCCGCACTGTCTGCGCTGACTGAGGTAGTTCACGATGTGCGAAGGGGTTACGCTGTCCAGGTCAGGGGCGCACTGGCAGAGGTAGGTCACGAAGGGACGCACCAGTTCCCTGTAGGTGCTGAGGGTCTTTACGGTGCACCCTTTCGCGTGCAGGTGTTCCTGCCAGAGCTGGAATGCCAGCAAAATCGGGTTTGTGTCAGTGACTCGAAAAGAGGCGTTCTGCTCCATCTTGTGCCCTCCTGCTTGTGTTTGTGTGGACACAAGATGTTGTGTGATTCTGGGGCAATCAGGCGAACAGGGTACAACATCTCGCGCCCTCGTAGCTCAGTGGACAGAGCGCCTCCGTCCTAAGGAGGGCGTCGGGGGTTCGAATCCCTCCGAGGGCGCCATCTTTTTTACTCCGCGTACATCGCCACCTTCGCCTTCTGGAAGGTCGCTCCCGGTGGAGGCAGCTTCTTGATTGCCTCGTCGTAGTTCACAATGTACTCCCACCAGTTGTTGTAAAAGCCGTCGGTCACTCCCGGTGCTTTGGGAATATGCGCCATCCACCATTTGTGGTGCCGGACGATGGCGGGAACTCCAGGCAACGAACCCCAATCCTTGTTGCTCATCAGCTTGCGCTTGCGCGGCAGGTGGGGATAGGTCAACCAGTCGTCCGCATAGCTCCAGACAGGGGTGGGGTTATCCCAGTCATAGTCGCTGCGCGAATTGGGCGCGTAGTGTACGCTACCCACCTCCGACTCGCCCGGAAAGTCTTTGTCCACCCGGGTGAAGCGGTTCCAGATGTTATCGCCGTTGCGCTTGTGATCCCAGATGCCCTTGCCGACGGTGAGCGACAGCACACTCTCGATGCGGTGGCAGTAGCTTTCCAGCATCTCGCCCTCGCCGCGCTCGTAGTTCCAGCCCATAATCCACAGCGTCTTGCCCACGTCGGGAATGTCGTAGGGTCGGTAGAACCAGGGATTGTCCGTCTGGTAGGGGATGCGGTCGCCGGGTGTCTTCCAGTGAAGTTCGTCCCAGTCGAAATACGGCGCGCCCCACAGCCAGATTTCGCTCACGTTCTTGCTGCGGATTTTGCGATACAGGTCAAACTGGTCAAACATGCGCTTGAAGCTGGTCATGCCGGGCACGTGCTTATTGCGGTCCTTCTCCCACACCTCCAGGAACTGCTGCTCGGTGTAGGTAAAGCCCGTGCGCTTGGTGGGGAAGCCGTCGTACTCTATGGTTTCCACTACCCGGTAGTTCACGTAGCCACCGCTGGTCTCCCGGGCGTCGTCTATCATCGCCTGCGTGAGTTTGTGCGGGTCGTTCCACTTCATGTACTGCGTCAGCTTCTGGTTGCCGCGTGTACGCAGCACGGGGTCGTAGATAATCACAATCACGTGGAATGTTTTCGGGCGTACCTTCGGCTGGTCTTTCTGAAACATGTCTGAATCCTCCTCCCGTTGCGAACAAGCACCCGAACATCGCCTCACAGTGCCTCTCAAAAGGCTGTCGTCCTCCGATGCGATGTAACTTCATTATAACCGAGTTTCCCCGAATGGGGTAGCAGGTGACTGTGAAAACCTGCTATAATGCACTGGAAACGCACAACGGCGGTGCAGCAGGGAACTTTTCCTCTTGCGGGGAACGAGCCTGTGTTTTCTGCTCTCTGTTCGAAGTCGGCGACCTCTGCGCCTGTGCCTTTCCAGAACTTGGTCTCAGAGAGGAAAAACGGAGATGAGATTCGAAGAGACGTTTGCCCAGATGGTTTTGGAACAGGCACCGGATGCTGTGCTGATAGCCACTGCTGACCCGAACCCACCTGGTCCCACCATCGTGTATGTGAATTCCGCTTTTACCCGTTTGACCGGCTACTCTCCAGAGGAGGTATTGGGGCGCACTCCGCACCTTCTGGAAGGAGCGAACACGCAACGTTCCCTGCAGGACGAACTGCAGGCAACGATACAGGGAGAAATCATCTCCTCCTGGCGTGCTCTTCACTACCGCAAAGGGGGTGAGGAGTTCCTGATGGAGGCTTCTCTTTCTCCCCTGCGCGATCCTTCAGGCAGAATCACCTACGTGATGGCGATACTGCGTGATGTCACGGACGTCTGGCGCGTGGAGGATGCCCTGCGACGAAACGAGCGCCTGCTGCAGCATATCTCGGATACCTTGCCGGCGGTGCTGTTCATCTACGATCTGGAGGCGGGCCAATTGCGCTATGCCAGCCGCGAGTCGCTGGCGATTACGGGATACCTGCCGGGCGAATTGACCGACGGGGAAGTGGCACTGGAGGAGATACTTCATCCTGATGACCTGTTCGGCGTGCGAGAGGAGATGACGAAACTGCAAAAGGCGGCGGATGGGTTTATGGTGGAAGCGGAATGCCGGGTACGACACCGCACTGGCGACTGGAGGTGGCTGCTACTGCGTGCGACGGTGTTTGACCGGTTCCCCGATGGCAGCGCACGACAGTTGCTGGGCGTGGCTTTGGATGTCACCGAATCACGGCGGTTGAGTGAGCAGCTGATACGCTCCTCCAACTTGGAAAGCTTGGGCAGGTTGGCGGGTGGGGTCGCGCATGATTTCAACAACCTGCTCACCGTTATCCAGAGCTACGCCGAAATGGTGCAGTCTGCTCTGCCCAGTGAGCATCCGGCGTATCAACATGTAGAGCAAATCCTGAAGGCTTCCGAACAGGCAAGCAATCTCACCAACCAGATGCTGGCTTTTGCGCGAAGGCGCATTATCTCCCCGCAGGTGTTCCCTCTGAACGACCTGGTGCGTGAAACAGAGACATTTCTGCAACGCCTGCTTCCCGAAAACATCCAGATGAAGACGGTGTTGCAGCCGGACCTGTGGCACGTTTACGCGGACCCTACCCAGGTGGAACAGGTTATCCTGAATCTGGCCATTAATGCACGGGATGCCATGCCTGAAGGTGGCACGCTGACCATCGAGACGGCGAACGTCACTCTGGACGACGCATACGTTGCCCACCACGCGGAAGCACAGGCGGGCGAGTATGTACTGCTGGCAATCAGTGATACGGGTATAGGCATGGATGAGCACACTCTCGCCCGTGTGTTTGAGCCTTTTTTCACCACCAAAGAGGTGGGTAAAGGCACCGGTTTGGGGCTGTCCACCTGTTACGGCATCGTGAAGCAAGCTGGGGGCATTATCTGGGTGTACAGCGAGCCGGGCAAGGGTACGACCTTCAAAGTGTATCTACCGCGTGCGCAGAAGGCTGCGGACAACCTGCCCGAGCGTCCTGTGCGCAGGAAAGCTGTCGGAGGGCACGAAACCGTTCTGGTGGTGGAAGATAACGACGCTGTGCGGGAGGTTGCTGTGGCGGCGTTGCAGGTGCATGGGTATCGTGTGCTGCAGGCGGCGGACGGCGAGGAAGCGCTGCAATTGATGAGGGACATGGAAGAGCCGGTGCATCTCCTGCTGACCGATGTGGTGATGCCGGGCATGAGCGGTGCCGCACTGGCTCACCAGCTACGGGAGCGGTACCCCTACGTGAAAGTGCTCTACACTTCCGGCTACACCGAGAATGTGATTATGCATCACGGAGTGCTGGAGGAAGGCGTCGCTTTTTTGCCCAAGCCATACCGCCCTGCTGATCTGGCCCACCGGGTGCGTGAGGTACTGGATTCTGCGTAACGGGAGATCGCCATGCCGGAGTTCCGCTACTTGTGGGTACGGGTCTTCACCCGTTTGGACCCTGCCGACCGCGCTCGAACGCAGAACATTCGCCTCGCAGCGCAAAGGCTGGACGGCAAGGTGCTCTTGCCAGGGAGTACCCTTTCGTTCAATCAGGTAGTCGGATCGCGCCAGGCTCCTGAAGCCGGTTTTGAAGCGGCTCCCGTGTTCACAGACAAGGGGCGCGTGCGTGCTTTAGGAGGAGGGGTTTGTCAGGTGTCCAGCACGCTGTACGCCGCGGTGTTACGCACTGACCTGCAGGTGATAGAGAGACACCCGCACGCTATGCCCGTGCCCTACCTGGAACCCGGTCTGGATGCGACAGTGAGCAATACTTTAGACCTCCGGATAAAGAACCCTCACCCTTTCGCGGTGCAGATACGCGCCCGCATGGAGGAGCGGCGGTTGCTGGTGGAGATTTGGAGTGAAAAACCGCTGCCCACCCAGGTGCGCCTTTCGCGTTACGCCAGTCGCTGTCTGCGCGACGGTGTGCCCGCCCTGCAGGTAACGGTGTGGCGCGTCCTCCCGGACAACCGGCGCGAGAGGGTGTCGGAGGACGTCTATTACCTGGGTAAATAGGGGGGGCAACCACAAGGGTTGCCCCGACGTGGTTACTTATCCTCCGGGCGAATGCCCATGCCTCTGCGGTTCGGGTACGCCGGTCGCTTCGGCGGAACGTACGGGTTGCGCTTCAGTTCGTCCAGCATCAGCTGGATTGCCGCGTCCAGTTGCGGGTCTTCACCGTTCACCATCAGCGCGGGGTCGTCAATGACCTCGATATCGGGGTCTACCCCGTGCCCTTCGATGCCCCAGGTGCCGTCCTTCTCGTAGAAGGCGAAGGTGGGGGCGGAGGTGTAGCCGCCGTCCATCAGGCGCGGGTTCCCGGAGATGCCTACCAGACCACCCCATGTGCGCGTGCCGATGAGCTTGCCCAGCTTCGCCTGGCGGAAGTAGTAGGGGAAGGCGTCGCCGCCAGAACCTGCCAGTCCGTTTATCAGCATACACTTGGGACCGAAGTGCGCATCGGGTGGCCAGGGCCAGTCGTTGCCATCGCGTCGCGCCCAGTAGTTCGTGAGCGGACGGCTCAGCAGTTCGATAAAGCGAGTGGGTATCTGCCCACCGCCGTTCCACCGCTCGTCGATAATCAGCGCCTCCTTGCCGATTTGCCCGACGAACTGCCGAACCAGCTCGTTCTGTCCGTCGGTTCCGGTGTTGGGCACGTAGATGTAGCCCACACGTCCGTTGGTCTTCTGCTCCACGATGGCTCGTTTGCTTTCCACCCACGCGCGGTAGCGCAGGTTGCTATCGCTACCCAGCAAGCGCACTGCGACCTCGCGGGCGTTCGCATCTATTACCGGCTGATCGTTCACCGTGAGGGTAACCACACGGTCTGCCATACCTTGAAACGCCGCCCAGGGGTCTTTGGTGGTGTCTATTGGCACGCCGTTCACCGCCAGCAGATAGTCGCCTTCTTTGACCTTCACGCCCGGCTCGCTCAGCGGTCCGCGCGCATCCGAGTCCCATGGCGCACCCCGATAGATTTTGCTGATGCGATACGCGCCGCGGTGCAGTTCGAAATCGCAGCCCAGCAAACCGACCGATACCGAGGGGGCTTGCTCGGTGTCGCCGCCCATGTAGTAGGCGTGCCCGACGTTCAGCTCGGCAATCATCTCGCCGATGACGAAGCTCACGTCTTCACGGCTCACACAGTCTTCCAGCATCGGCATGTAGTGGTCGCGCATGGCTTTCCAGTCCACGCCGTGCATGTTGGGGTCATAGAAGAAGTCGCGCTGGATGCGCCAGGCGTCGATAAATATCTGCTTCCACTCGGCGCGGGGGTCTATCATCGCGGTCATGCCGCTCGTGACTACCGCATCGCCAGATGCGCCCGGTGCGGCATCCTGAATGCTCGCTGTATTGCCACGAATGACCAGCAGCTTCTTGCCGTCAGCGGAGATGTCCAAAGCGCTCGCTCCGCTGGCAACGACTTTCTCCTCCCGCTTTTCGTCGTTGAGGTCGAAGAGCTTAATGGCGGGAGGCTCCTCGCTTCCAGCGACAGGCATCCGCACGAAAATCAGCTGCCCGCGGTCGTTCACCGCCAGCCTGCCGAAACGCCCGGGTTTGACTGGCAACTGGATCGCGCGTGCCTCGAAACCTGCGAAGTCGATGTGCACCTTGCCGTCGGGTTTAGTGGTTGGTGCGCCCTCTGCTTTTGCAGGCTGAGCAGGAGCTGCAGGAGCACCGCCGACCTTCTCCGCCTTGAGTTGCAGCTTCTCTCCGGTGGGTGCGGTCACCACGCCTTCCAGTGTGTTACCGGAAATCTTCGCGTTCAGATTCAGCGTAGTGCCATCAGGCAGGGTGATGATCAGCATCAGTTCTTTCGTAGCGGGGTTATAGGTTCCGTTCACTGCTGCACTGCCCATCGGACTTTCCACTGTGCCGGTGACCGTGCGATCGGGTTGCAACTGCAGCTTTGCCCTGATGCCGAGGCTGCCGCCCGGTATCATGCTTCCCGATACCGTTCCGCTCCACTCGCCGCTCACCTCGTCTGTTGACTGAGTAGGGGCTGCGGGCTTTTCTTCACGCTTTTCAGGCTGTCCCTCTTTCGGCTGCTCTTTGCCCTTCTCGCCCCATTTCTCCTCATCGGTCCTGGGCAGATAGGGTGAGGCAATGTCTGCCCGTAGAGGCACTGCCAGCAGCACCTGGGTGCCCGTGTATATCCACGTGGTGCCCAGATCCTCGTAGAAAGGACGGAAGTTGCGATGGCTCACGAAGTACAGGTAGTCGCCCTTGCGGTCAAACACGGGCGAGATGTCATGGAACATCCCGCTGGTGACCTGCACCTTCTGCTCCGTGTCCACGTTGTACAGCCATATCGCGGCATTGCGGCTCCGGTCGCCATTCTTGGCATAGGCGATCCACTGGCTGTCGGATGACCAGCTGGGCGAAGGCGCTTCTGCCCAGGGGTCTTTGTCTACCAGCCTCACTCTACCGCTGTCCATGCCGTAGATGTACAGCGCGCCTGTCTTGTCGGAGAAGGCGATGAACTTCGAGTTGGGTGACCAGACGGGGTTGTACCGGAAGCACGCGCCGTCGGTGGTCAGGCGTTTCGGCTCGCCTTTGCCGTCGGACTGCATGATGTACAGTTCATACTCCCCGGTGGCATCGGAGAAGTAGGCAATCCACTGCCCATCCGGGCTCCAGGAAGGATCGCGCTCCGCCACACCGCTGGTGCGAGTGAGGTTGCGCGGGGAGCCGTTCTTGGCGGGAAGTGTCCAGATGTCACCGCGTGCCTCTACCACTGCACGCTTGCCGGTCGGTGAGATGCCCCAGCCAAAGATAAACCGGCTGACATCCACTGCTCGCGGGCGCAACGTAGGGCGCGCGCCCGGAATCTTCACCTGCACCGGCTGTGCCTTGCGGGTGGCGAGGTTCAGCAGGTACAGGTGCGAACCCTGCTGGAAGACGATTTCGCCCTCGCCCTTGTCTCCGGGTCCGATGGAGGGCCACTTGACGTCAAAATCTTGGAAGTGGGTCACCTGCTCGCGCTTGCCGGTACGTGTGTCATACACCCAGATGTTCAGGCGATGCTCGGGTCCGGCATCGGACAGGTAGTACACCTTCTCGCCATGCCACATGGGCAGGGTGTCGGTTCCCTCCCAGTCTGTAATGCGTTTGGACTGTTTGGTGCGCAGGTTGAACAGCCAGATATCCGTGGCCATACCGCCACGATAGCGTTTCCACGTGGCGTTGTCCGTGGAATGCGGGGTATAAGCAAGCCACACTCCATCGCTGCTCAGACTGCCGTTCACCCCGTAGGGGATAGGCAGTTTCTCCGGCAGACCACCATTCGCGGAGACGGTGTACATCTTCATGCCCGGCCCAAAACCGCTCAGGTTGGACGCAGAGAAAATCAGCCTGTTGCCGTCGGGCGTCCACTCGCTCAGCCACTCGAAGGACGGATGGTGTGTGATCCGGTAGGGGATACCTCCCTCCACCGGCACCGTGTAGATGTCGCGATTGCCGTCGTAGTTGCCGACGAAAGCGACCGTCTTGCCGTCCGGGCTGAAACGGGGGAAGGATTCTTGCCCCGGCGGGTTTGCCAGAGGCACTGCCAGTCCGCCTGACTTCGGTACCAGCCACAGGTCATTGGCGTAGACGAAAACGATGTGAGTGGCGCTCACATCAGGATAGCGCAGCATGCCGGGATGGGGAAGGGTAGTCTCCTGTGCAACGGCGACCCGGCTCACCGTCAGACACAGCCACATTCCAACGACAATCAGCCGTGCGGTGAGTCTGCTTTTCATACTCCTCTCCTGTCGAACATGTTGTGATGCTTATTTCGCTGTCTGGAAGCGTCTTCACTGCGAACGCTCAGACTTCCTATTCAGACACCGGGTAAGCGAAGAGGTTTCGGATAGCCAGAGAGGCTATCGTCAGCCCAATGGGATACTGGACGGAGTGCAAACTTCCAGAGGGAGTAGCAGGCGGTCCGTGATGCACAACCGCAGTATACCCGGCAGGACACCGTGCCCCTCATGCCCAACTCGATAACAGCATCAACGCGGACACGAAGGGGGAAAGGCGATGGCGCAACGCACCTGCACCTACGTGGTGCCCGGTTTTCATTCCGACGTGGTGTGGCTGGAGGACCAGCGCGATTACGCGGTGAGCTTGCTGGGCGATATGCACCAGAATCTGCAAATCCTGCGCATGGACCCGCACTATGGCGTCTTCCTGCACGAGCTAACCTACCTCAAACCCTATCTGGATACGCACCCCGAAGCCCTGTCTGAAGTGCGTCGGTGGGTGCAGGAAGGGCGAATCGGCACGGGAGGCTCACACAGCCAGCCCACCGAGACGGTCATCGGTGGCGAGGGCATCGTGCGCAACATCCTGTACGGACGCTGGTATCACGAGGGCGTGCTGGGTGACCAGCCATGGATATACATGCCGTGGGATGTGTTCGGGCACAGTGCGCAGCTGGGGCAGATTCTGCGCAAGTCGCGCTTCCGGGGGTGCATCTGGAGCAAAGACATCCGCGGTGCGCTGGCGGTGTTCTGGCACCTTGCGCTGGACGGCGAGCCACTGCTGTTCAAACGCATGGGATACTGGTTTCCCAATAGTGACCCCGACACCTTCCTAAAGGCAATAGATGATTTCTTCCAGGAGATGCGCTCGCTGGGCTTTACCGCCGATTGCAGGCTGGACTGCGTGGACTTCAAACCGCCTACCGCGTGGATGGCAGGACGCGGCGAAGAGCTGGCACAGCGCGAACATGCGGTCATCCTCAGCGGTATCGGGCATGAGCAGTGGTTCGAACATGCCTTCCGCCAGCATGAGCAGCACACCGTCTCCATCCCTGTCACCTCGCGCGACTACGAGTGGCACCATCAGGGCACGGGGCTATCGCGCATCGAGCTCAAAATCGCCAACCGACTGGCGGAACAGAGCCTGCACCAGGCGGAGTTCTTCGCCACCGTCGCGCATCTGCTGGGCGCGGAATACCCCGATAAGGCTCTGGATAAGGCATGGCGACAGCTCCTGTTCAACCAGCATCATGACGGCATTGCGGGTCCTCTGTGCGACCGTGCTTTCCTGGACATGATGGCGGGCTTCCGTGAAGCACTGGAGCTGGCGCATGATGTGCGTTCCCGCAGCCTGCGCTACATCTGCGACCAGACCGACACTGCTTACACGGCTCCTCCGCCCACAGTCATCACCCTGCAGGTGCACAATGCGCTCAACTGGAGCCGAACCGACGCCGTGCGCGTGACCTTGCGCTTCCCCAAACCGGTCAGCGGTTTCCGTATCGAGGACTCGGAGGGCAATCCGGTACCCTGCCAGCTGGAATCGCCATTACCGCCGCGCCTGCCCCTGCACGAGGCGGAGGTGACCCTGCTGGCGCGCGACATCCCGCCGATGGGCTTCCGCACCTACCGCGTGGTGGAGACCGACACCCTGCCCCCTGCGCCCAAACGGATACCCGGGTATACCATCGAAAACGAGTTCTTCCGCGTGACCGCCGACCCACAGCTGGGCGGTGGGCTGAGCAGTATCTACGACAAGCAGGCGGGGCGCGAGGTGCTGAACCTGCAAGCCGGACCCGGTAACGAAATCGTCGCCCTGTTGGAGAAAGCAGACCGCGCCGAGCCGGCGTGGGAGTGCTACACGCTGGGACCGAAGTGGTTCTCGCGCGACTATGCGGCGAACGTGCAGGCGTGGCAGGGACCCGTGCAGTCACGGCTGGTGATTCGCGGCGAGATGCGCTCCTGTGAGCGCGAGCAGGTGGTCAGCCTCACGCAGGGCGTGTGCCGAATCGACTTCGCCACGCAGCTACAACGCTATCGCGGCGAAAACGAGCTGTTCGTGGTGACCTTCCCGGTGAACGTGCAGAACGCCGAGCCGGTGTTCGAGGAGCGGTTCGGAGCCATTACCAAACGCAAGAGCAAGGGCAAGCTGGACTTCCGCTTCCACCAGTGGCGCAACTATTCGGAGTGCGGAGCGCGACACGCCTGCCAGTGGGGCGACCTGTCGGGTGCGGCGTGGGTGCGCTTCGCCGACGGTCAGCAACGCCCCTTCGGTATGTGCCATCTGGTCACTTCCCACCATCCCGCCAGCGTGCAGGCGGCATACACCCTGCAGCGCGCATTGATTCGCAAAGGCGTGCCCTGCACTCCCGTTTACGACGACTTCGACGCCCCGCGCCGCCTGCAACTGCCTGTGGAAGATACCATCCTGCCCTTCCCCCACAACCCCAATGAAGACCTGTCGCTGGGCATGTCTTTGCGGGTGCTGCTCAGCCTGAACGGCGATAACACCCTGCTTGCGGACCTGCTGGCTCGCTTGCCCAAAGCACAGGCATCGCGATTGCAAGCCATCTTGCAGGAGGGGCAGGGCATTGCTCTCGTGGAAGACCCCGACATGCCCGATGGCTGGCAGCCTCTGCCCGTGCTGGTGATTGCAGCGAAGGATGAAACCTCCCTGCAGGAGATGGTAGAGCAGATGGCAGCGCAGATAGAGCACTCCGCCGCGGTGGTTCTGCCTGCCGATGCCAACATCGTAGAGCATCCCCTGCCTGCTGACGACTACGGCGTCGCGCTGGTGAACACGGGCAACGTGTTGAACTCGGTAGAAAACGACGACACGATGGTGCTGTTCCTGATGCACACCGCGGCGTGGGGAGGCACACCGTGGGGTCAACCCGATAGACTGCCCTTTGTGTTCATCCCCGAACACAAGACCCATCTCTTCCGCTACAGCCTGTATCCCCATGCTGGCGACTGGCGGAGAGGAGGGGTTGCTCGCGTGGGCTGGGAGGTGAACAACCCGCTGCAGACGGTGCAGGGAATGCTGCACGGCGGTGCGTTACCTCTGGACTACTCCTTTCTGCAGGTAGAGGCACAGCAGGCTATCCTCACCGCCCTCAAGCCTGCGGATAACCCGACGGGGCGTTTCGAATCGCACCCGGTGGACGCCGAAAGCAAGGGCATCGCGGTGCGTCTGTACGACCCCACCGGCTTTGGCGACAGGGTGCGCCTGCAGTGGCATTCAGGCGTTCTGGAGGCGCACCACGCGAACCTGCTGGAGGAGCCTCTGCAGCCTGTCGCTCTGCAGGACGGCGGGGTGGAGTTTCCCCTGGATAGCTTCGCCATCGAGACCTTCCTGCTGAAACCCAAACCGTTTGCTCCGAAGGGAGGGCGCCGTGTGCTAGGAGCCGTCACCGAGCCTGTGCAGCCGGTGACTGTGCGCTACTGGCAGCACAATCTGGGTGCAGACCCCATCGGCTATCTGCCCGTCGCGGTGAGCGTGCGCGGTGACGTCAAAACGGGTATCCACATCCCTCAGGGAGGCGTTACCATCAACACCATAGAGGTGGGGGTGGTCAACAACCTGCGCGACCGCAATGCCGCTGGCGTGGTACGTCTGGTGGTTCCCGAAGGATGGCACACCGTTCCAGCGGAGATTCCGTTTGACCTGCCGCCCGGCGAGGCGCAGACATGGAAAGTGCTGTTGTGCTTCGACACGCCGCGGCGCACTGGAGTGGTGCGTGCCCAGCTGGAATGGGACGGGCAGAGTTACGAGGATATTCTGGAGGTCGGTCGGGAGTACTTCCCGGAGTGGGAGGTACATATCGATCGCCACGCGCTGGTGGTGCATCTGCGTAACGGCACGGACGACCTGATAGAGGGAGTGGTACAGGTCATCACCCCGCTGGAGACCTGGGGCGATGCGGTGGGCATGTATCGCCTGACTGCTGGAGGAAGGCACACACAAGGGTTCCACTTACGACCCGACGAGCGTGCGGAGATCCGCTTTGAGGGCGAACGACCGCCGGGGCGAGGGTTCCTCATCGTCAAGGTGATGGCGCACGGCAAGGTAGAGTACCGGAAGGTACAATAAGGCGTTGGGGGGCAGGTTTCGGTACGGCGTTGAGGGGGCAGACACGCAGGTCTGCCCCTACGGATGGGTTTCGTGAACTGTCACATCTGGAGGGCGAGGTTCCTGCAAAGCCGCTGGTGTGCCCTCCACCTAACCCCCTGGCCCCCTTCCCTGCGAGGGAAGGGGGAACCGTAATCACCCCTCTCCTCATCGGAGAGGGGACAGGGGTGCGGTTGCTCTAGCGCAGGAGATGGCTTCGCCGCTGCGCGGCTCGCAAGGACACCCGGATGGTGGCGGAGCACAACCGTGGACAAGATTGACGATTGACAGACTACTAGTCAAAAGCCGCCTTGTGAAGGCGCAGAGCGTGGGGTAGCGGGTGTGCGGACGACAAAGTTATTAGTCTGTCCAGCGCGATTCCTGCCTTCACCCTGTAGAGGGCGATACCCCTGCCGAGCCGCTGGTATCCTTTGTATGGTGTGCCATCCTCTGGAGGGCACGGCTTGGCAAGAGCCGCGCCCTCGGGGAAACTTTGCAGAAGACTAACCTATCGCCTGCAGTTCCTTCTGCAGCACCTCAGCGTAGGCAGGATCTTCTTCGTCAATCTTTTCCAGTACCGCCTTCAGCAGGTTGATGTAGCTGATGTCGGTGGGGTTCATGCCGTACAGCAAAGCGAGGTAGCAGCTGACCCAGTCGCCCAGATAGATAGCATGAAGCATACGTGCCAAAAGGCTTTGCCCCTCCGCGAAGACCTCATGCACCTCCGCGGCACGTGCAAAGAGCCGTTTCGTAGTCTCCACGCGCGCCACGATTTTCGGTCGCTCCATCCGGTCGCGCAGCAGCACTACCGCCAGATTGGGAACCTGTTGCTTCGCCAACACCCACCCCAGGATTTCGTTATGGTTCATCTCGGGATAGCCGTTGGAATAGGCGTGAATCTTGGTGTTCTCGTTCAGCTGCGTCTTCCAGCGGAAGGCAACGACGGTGGAGTACGCCTGCGAGCCGTAGAGGATGGGCAGCTTGCCATACAGTTTGGCGGCGAGCTGCTTGGCAGGGTTTTTCTCGAAAGGCACATCGGCGTGCCACGCTTCACGCGCCTTTTCCAGCAGGGCAATGGCGTTTTGCAGGTCGCCGGTAGGATCGCGACGAATGACCCCCACCTGGTGCGCTGCCATCAGCATGGGGATAAACAGGTAACCCATGGCACTGCGCGGAGGCTGTCCCTTGGGGATAAAAGCCACAGGGGTTCCATAGTGTGCGGCGCGCTGAGCCAGCTCGCCTCCGCTGGTGACGCACGCCAGCAACGCGCCCCTATCCTGCGCGTCCTCAAAGGCGCTCAAGGTCTCCTCGGTGTTGCCGGAATAGCTGGCGGCAATGACGAAGGTACGGTCGTTCACGAACGCGGGCATCTGGTAGTCTCTGTTCACTACCAGAGGCACCTCGCCGTTATCTTCCACCAGCACGCGCAACAGGTCGCCCCCTACCGCAGATCCTCCCAAACCCGTCACGACGACGTTCTGGACAGGCATACGGGGGGTAGGAGGATGGAACTGCTTTGCGATTTCCAGAGCCTTTCGGCACTGTTCGGGGAACTCGTGGGTCAGGGGGATCATGTTCTGTGCATCCAGCGCAGCGCGACCTGCAGCATCGTCCAGCACGCTGGTATCTACCGACATTCGGTCAGACATTCGCCGATTTCCTCCTCCGCAAAAGTGTAGACAAGGGCACGGTGGAACGTGCCCTTCCATTCTCCGAACCCCTTTCCTTTCAGGCAAGGTGATGCTCCGCCGCGGCAACGGCACTCAGAATGCGACGAAGCCTCTCCTCCCGCGTGGACATGTGATTGCGAACCGCGAGTCACTCTGCCACAAAGGGCAGCAGAGCCAGATGTCGCGCCCGCTTAATCGCCTTTGCCAGCTGGCGCTGGTGTTTGGCACAGTTGCCGCTGGTACGCCGGGCAATAATTTTGCCTCTATCGGTGATGTAGCGGCGCAGGCGCGACGCGTTCTTGTAGTCAATATAGGCGATTTTCTCTACGCAGAAGCCGCATACCTTGCGGCGTCTCCGATAGCGCGGTTTACTGGTCATCACTTCCTCCATTTATTCCTCTTCGGTGTCCGCAAACGGGTCGTACTCATCTTCCTCTTCGGGGAACTCTTCGTCACCCAGGAAGGGGTCGCTGACGTCCTCTGGCACCGTCTGTACGGGTGGCATAGAGGCTCTGGGTGCTGCGGTGGCGGCGCTCACAACGGGCGCAGGTTCCTCTTCGGATACGCCAGCTGCCTCTTTAGGACGGTCCAGCCCTTCCAGCCGGTCTACTACCACTTCATACGCACGGCGGCGTTCGCCCTGCGGAGAGAGCCAATCACGCACCTGCAGGCGTCCTTCCACCATAATCAACCGCCCTTTCTTCAGGTAGTTGATAGCGAACTCCGCCTGCTGTCGCCACGCCACAAGGTCGATGAAATCCGTCTGGCGTTCCCCAGTCTCGCGGCTGCGCATGCGGTCCACCGCGATAGTCATTCTCGCCAGAGTCACTCCCTCTGGAGTAGAACGGTACTCCGGGTCTCGCACGAGTCGCCCGATAAGGATAACGCGGTTGTACATGGTGCCTTCCCCTTCCTGAGCGCGAAGTGGTGTTTACGCTTGCTCTTGCTCGGTGCTGGCTGTCCCCTCGCCCTCAGGAACGTTTTCCTCTTCGCCCGTCTCTTCAGGCGCAGGCTCCACCTGCGGAGCCTCCATCGGCTCGGCGGCGGCTTCTTCTGCCACCTGCTCGGAAACAGCCCCTTCTGCCATTTCCTCGGGAGCCTCTTCGGGGACCTCTTCTGTCGGGGGAACGGTCAGCACCAGGTGCGGTTTATCGTGACGAATGATGAGATGACGTATCACCTCATCACTGATTCGGAACAGCCTGTCTAACTCCGCAGGAACCTGTGGGGCGGCGCGGAAGTACATCAGTACATAGGTGGCTTCCTGCACCTTTTGGATGGGATACGCCAGACGACGGCGATCCCACTTGCCGGAGTGTTCGATGACGCCTCCTGCGCTTTCCACCACCTGATTGTAGCGAGCGATAATCTCCGCTAATCGCTCATCGTCCACGCTGGGGTGGACGAGGTACATGGCTTCATAAAACGGCACTGTCGTGTTTCCTCCCTCTGGACTGATTGGGCTCCGCCCTCGTTGGGGGAGCAGGAAGGGTGCTTTTTAAGCCTCAGGTTATTATACTATCGCCGGGGTGCAGTTTGCAAGGGGCGCATTATTGAGCACAGCAATCGCCTGACTGGTGTCTACAGCAACTTTGTCACCATCTATCGGAGGTGGCTCGCTCGAACTCTCCCTCAGTGGTCTGGCGCGTTGGCTCTTCCCATTTGCAAAAAACGCTCTCAGACAGTTATAATGAGCTTCGGCATCACGACGGATTGAGGGGAGAGCCTATGAGCAAGCCACAGGCGGATATCGGTGTGTTTGGCGGTTCGGGGTTTTACCGCTTCTTAGACAACGTTCAGGAAATCAAGATAGAAACACCCTACGGCGCGCCCAGCGACCACATCGCCCTCGCGGAGGTACACGGCAAGCGGGTCGCCTTCCTGCCCCGACACGGGCGACACCACAGCATTCCTCCCCATAAGATTAACTTCCGTGCCAACCTGTGGGCGATGAAGGAGCTGGGCGTCACGCGCATCATCAGCCCCTTCGCAGCGGGCAGCCTGCAGGCGCATATCCACCCGGGCGACTTCGTGGTGGTGGACCAGTACGTAGACCGTACGCACGGACGGGCGGATACCTTCTATGAAGGTCCCGTTGTCACGCACGTCTCGCCAGCTGACCCCTATTGCCCCGTACTGCGCCAGATAGCGGTTGATGTCATTCGTGAGCAGGGCATCACCTGCCATGAGCGCGGTACGGTGGTGGTGATTCAGGGACCGCGCTTCTCCACCAAAGCAGAGAGCCAGTGGTACACCTCCATGGGCTGGGAGGTGATCAGCATGACGCAGTACCCGGAGGCGTATCTGGCGCGAGAGCTGGCGATGTGCGTGGTGGGCATCTCGCTGATTACCGATTACGATAGCGGGCTGGTGATGGGCGGACAGGTTCCTCCGGTCACCACGAAAGAGGTGCTGGAGGTGTTCCAGCGCAATTCCGAGCGCATCAAGAACGTGGTGCTGGAGATGATCCGGCGCATTCCCGATGCCCGGGAGTGCCCCTGTCCGCACGTGCTGGACCATGCGCGCATCGAGGTGTGAGATGGAGATTCGCCCCGTCCGCTGGGAAGGCAGAGCGCTGGTGCTGATAGACCAGACGCAGTTGCCGCACCGCTTGGTGGAGGTGATCTACACCGACTGGCGCGAGGTCGCCGAGGCGATTCGGCGCATGGTGGTACGCGGGGCGCCAGCTATCGGTGCGGCGGCGGCGTGTGGACTGGTGCTGGCGGCGGAGGCGATAGAGGCATCGGACATGCCAGCCTTCCGTGAGCAGTGGCAGAAAGCGGCAGACGCTTTGGCTTCCACCCGCCCGACGGCGGTCAACCTCTTCTGGGCGATTGAGCGCATGAAGCGTGTGGTACAGGGGTGCGACACCCCTGGCGAGGTGCGTCGTCGCCTGCGCGAGGAGAGCGAAGCCATCCTGCGAGAGGACGTGGAAGCCAACCGCGCCATCGGTCGGCATGGGCAAACGCTGATACCCGACGGCGCACGCATCCTCACCCATTGCAACGCGGGCGCGCTGGCGACGGTGGGATACGGCACCGCACTGGGCGTCATTCGTGCCGCGGTGGAGGCGGGCAAGCGCGTGCATGTGTACGCCGACGAAACCCGCCCACGTCTGCAGGGGATGCAGCTCACCGCGTGGGAGCTGGTGCAGGAAGGCATTCCCGTTACGGTGATTACCGACAACATGGCAGGGATGCTGATGCGTCGGGGCGAAATCGATGCGGTGGTGGTCGGGGCGGACCGAATCGCCGCCAACGGCGACGTGGCAAACAAGGTGGGAACCTACAGCGTGGCGGTGCTGGCGAAGTGGCACGGTATCCCGTTCTACGTAGCAGCACCTGTTTCGACGATTGACCTGTCGGTGGCGGACGGTTCGGGCATCCCGATTGAAGAGCGGTCGCCTGAGGAGGTGACGCACATCGCGGGGGTGCGTATCGCGCCCGAAGGGGTGAAGGTGATGAATCCTGCCTTCGATGTGACGCCTGCAGAGCTGATAAGCGCCATCGTCACCGAGGGGGGCATCGCCCGACCGCCGTATGCTGATTCACTGGCTCAGATAGTGGCAAAACGTTCGGGGGAGGTTCGGTGATGGGGGAACTGCTCGCTGAGAAGCTGATACGCAATATTCCCGATTTTCCACAGCCCGGGGTGCTCTTCCGCGACATCACGCCTGTGCTGCAGAACCCGCAGGCGTTGCGCGAAGTGGTGGAGCAGATGACCGAGTATGCTCGCAGTCGCCAGCCCGATGTGATTGTGGGCATCGAGTCGCGCGGTTTCGTGTTCGGCATCCCGATTGCGCTGGAGCTGGGCGTGGGGTTCGTGCCGGTGCGCAAACTGGGCAAGTTGCCCTACAAGAAGATTGTGGAGGAGTATGCGCTGGAGTACGGCACCAACGCGATGGAGATACACATCGACGCCGTACAGCCCGGACAACGTGTGGTGATTGTAGATGACTTGCTGGCAACCGGTGGCACCGCCGCTGCGGCGGCACGGCTGGTGGAGCGCCTGGGCGGAGTGGTCGCCGGCTTTGACTTCCTGATTGAGCTAGAGTTTCTGAAGGGACGGAAGGTGCTGCATGGCTACGACGTATTCACCCTCATCCGCTTCCCGTAGCATCCTGAACCGCCTTTTTGCGCTGGACGAACGCGGCAGCACGGTAGAGCGTGAGGTTATCGCCGGGCTTGCCACGTTCATGACGATGGCGTACATCATCTTCGTGAACCCGCTGGTACTGAAGACGGCAGGAATGCCCGTCGAGGCGGTTGCCGCCGCCACCTGTGTCGCCGCTGCCATCCCCACGCTTCTCATGGGTTTGTGGGCGAACTACCCCTTTGCCCTCGCCAGCGGCATGGGCTTGAACGCCGCGCTCGCTATGCACGCTACGCAACCGGGCATGGACTGGCAGACCATGATGGGCGTCATCGTGGTAGAGGGGGCAATCGTGACCGTGCTGGTGCTTACCCGGGTGCGTGAACAGGTGATGCAGGCGATCCCCATGAACCTCAAACGCGCTATCGGCGTAGGTATCGGCATCTTTATCGCCTTTCTAGGGCTGCAGCATGCAGGCTGGGTGCTGAAAGGACCCGAAAGCGTCTACCTGACACACGGCGCGTTTACCACCAAAGGCACGCTGGTTTCCACGATGGGTGTGCTGTTGATGATGCTGCTGTTAGCCTTTCGAGTGCGCGGGGCGATATTGCTGGGTATTTTGGGCACGGCGGTGGTGGCGTGGGTAGCCGATGTGCTCACGCCGGGAGCTACCCGATTGACCACCCTGCCCGAACGGTGGCTGGCGATGCCCGATTTCTCTACCTTCGGGCAGGCGAACGTTGTGGGGGCGTTGCAGCCTGCGCTGGTGGGCGTCATTTTCGCTTTTCTCATCACTGACTTCTTCGATACGATGGGCACGGTCATCGGCATCGGGGGACAGGCGGGTTTTCTGGACGAGCGCGGCAATTTGCCCCGCCTCAACCGCGTACTGCTTACCGACTCGCTGGCAGCGGTGTGGGGCGGGTTGTGCGGCGCAAGTTCTGTCACCACCTACATCGAAAGCGCGGCGGGCATCAGCGAAGGCGGGCGCACAGGGCTCACTGCAGTGGTAGTGGGTGTGCTGTTCCTGCTGAGCCTGCTCTTTGCCCCTTTGGTGGGAGCTGTTCCTTCGGTGGCTACTGCTCCAGCGTTAATCATTGTCGGCTACCTGATGATGAGCGTCGTGCGGGAGATGGAATTCGAGACGCCAGAACACGGTATCCCTGCCTTCCTGACGATGCTGCTCATCCCGTTCACCCAGAGCATCTCCTTCGGCATTGGCGTGGGCTTTATCTCGCACGTGGTGGTGATGCTGTTGCGCGGCAGGGGGCGCGAGGTATCCCCCTGGATGTACGGTATCGCCCTGCTGTTCGCCATCAGCTTCGCGTGGGGAGCTTAAGTGAGCCCCCTTCTCCCATAGGGGAGAAGGGGGTGGTCATGCTCTGGTTCACGGCTGGTCGTGCCACCAGTACTTCACCCACACGTCTGTCCACACGGTGGGCCAGGGCTTGCACAGTTCGCGGTAGGGCATGAACTTCGCATGTCCATCCAGATATGCCCAGTTTTGCCCCTGCGTATGGCGTGTGTGGCTGTTCGGGTTGATAGGGGTTGGGTTGCCTACGCAGGCGCCAATGCTACTGATGCCCTGCCAACACTCGTCGCAGTTGATTGCTTGCAGGGGATAACCCGGATAGTTAGCAAAAGGTGCGCGCCAGGCGTCCATATCCTTATGCTGACCGTCCATCAACATTACTTTTGTCGCCGGTGAGACCACCGCCGCCAGCGGGGCAGGCGGGAAGACACTCAGGCAGCCCAGTTCGCCCTGCGCGGCGGACTCCACGTGGTTGGGGTTGGTGAGCGTATACACGTTCCAGCCGTAGCTGAACGGACGTCCTTTACCGGTGTCGCCGGGGAAACACATGAAGTCTGGATATGCCCAGCCGTTCCACCGGCACTGACCACCTGCGGGCACATTGCCGTCCGCTGTCCACACCACTATGCCCGTTGCCTGCACGTTGGCGCTGTTGCACCAGAAGATGTCCAGGTTCTTCAGGTACGGGGCGATTTTGGTCTCGATGCGGGCGTTCACGTTGCGCCGTCCGCAGGGACCGTAGTGCCCCAGAGCGCCGCCGGGGTTGGGCCAGATGGAGTGGTCACGCGGAAGGGTTTCGTCATAGTCCTGGGTATACATGATGACGCCCAGACCAATCTGCTTCACGTTGCTCAGACAAGCAGACTGACGGGCTTTCTCCCGTGCCTGTGCGAACACGGGGAAGAGGATGGCTGCCAGTATCGCGATAATCGCGATGACCACAAGCAGCTCGATGAGTGTAAACGCGCGCTTCATAGGTCTCAACCTCCTTAGGATGTATCAGATTGGACGGCAGGGTACCTGCCGGAATTACCAGGATGCTAACCCCTCCGTGACGAATCACGCACCACCAGATGCGCCTTCAGCAACACCTGCTGGGGGGCGACCGATGGGTTCTCGATACGTCGGAGCAAAAACTCCCATCCCAATCGGCACATCTCCGCGACCGGCTGTACCACTGTGCTCAATGGACGCTCCAGGTATTCGGTGTCCATGATGCCGTCACAGCCCACGATGGCTACATCGTCTGGCACGCGGATGCCACGCTCGCACAGAGCACGGTACGCGCCGATTGCCATCTCATCGTTGAAACAGAACAAGCCGTCGGGACAGGGGTACTCGTCCAGATACTCATGCATGCGCTGGCGCGCGCTGGGACGTGAGGACTGCTCCGCCACAATGACTAACGGCTCCAGCCCCGACTGCTGCATCACGAAGGTATAACCATCATAGCGGGCGTCGCCAACGTGGTTACCGTACTCACACACCAGATAAGCCGGACGCCGACACCCTGTCTGCAACAGATGTTGCACTGCCTCTGTCGCACCCGAGTACAGGTCCACTCCAACAAAGTCGCCCTCTTCCACGTAGTACGCGCCGATGCTTACCAGCGGGGTGCGCACCATCGGATTCGCCTCGCGATACGCGCGCACACAGCGCGGCGAATCCAGCGCGATGATGCCGTCCACCTGCCATTGTGGAAACTTCTCACAGTAGGCACGCCAGTCGGGATGTTTCACCATATCCGTTACAATGAGCTCAAAGCCGTAGGGGCGCATCTGGTCCATCAACAGGTTCACCACTTCCGTATGGTAAGGCGCCAGTGTCTCTGCCCATAACGAGATGATGTCGGTCTTGCCTGTGACTAACGCACGCGCTACCCGGTTCGGGCGGTAGCCCATTTCTCGCGCCGTTTCCAGCACCTTTTGCCTCGTCGCCTCCGAGATGAACGCGCTTTCCCGTCCGCTCAGCACCTTCGACACCGTTGCCGTGGACAGATTTAACCGATTCGCAATGTCCTTGATGGTGACTCGCATCGTTCCACCATTAAGTAAAAGATTAACAGCAATCGTCTAACGGTAAACGATTAACTATCTTTAGAATACTCTTCTCCGCCGTGTTTGTCAAGAGGTTTCGCACGATTTTTGGAGAGAAACTCGTGAAAATGCCAGGGACTGCCGGTAGACGCAACGGTGTCAGCTTCGCATAGGGTACGTGCCCCTCAAGGGTGCAGGTGTGTCCCCATCTCGCCGTGTGCGTGTTTCCCGATAGCGTGGTGTGCCTCACCTGACGGATGTTCGGAGTCTACATGCACGGTTGCGTATGGGAATGGCTATCGTCTGAGTGATGGTGATGCATTGCACCCCCCTATTACACTGCATTTAGCACAACTATACTCCAAAATGCTAGGGATTCATCATGGACGGGTGCACCTGCACCTGAAGGGGGATCTCGAATATCTTCCTGGACGCATCTGGTATAATAACGCTGGTGATGCGATATGGCAGTACAACCGATACCTAGAAGCGAGACTGTCTACCCAGAAAGCGATGGCAAGCCCATGGCGGACAATACGAAGCAACTGGAAACCATCGTCTACCTCTATGACAACCTCTGTGCCCTGTTTGCCGACCGCGAAGATGTGTTCGTCGCCGCCGACCTGCTGTGGTATCCCGTAGAGGGCAGACCCGACATCCGCACTGCCCCCGATGTGATGGTGGTGTTCGGGCGTCCCAAAGGGCATCGCGGCAGCTACAAGCAGTGGGAGGAGGGAGACATCGCACCGCAGGTGGTGTTTGAGATGCTCTCACCGGGCAACCGTCCTTCGGAATTAATAGAGAAGTTCGGTTTTTACGAGCGGTATGGTGTGGAGGAGTATTACCTGTATGACCCGGACCGGGGCATTTTGGAGGGCTGGTTACGTTCGGACGGGCACTTTTCGCCGGTTCGGGAGATGCAAGGCTGGGTGAGTCCTCGTTTGGGCGTACGTTTCACTCTGGAGGATGGCGAGCTGGTGTTGTATCGCCCTGACGGAGAGCGTTTTGTGCCTTATGTGGAGTTGCGCAGGCGTTTGGACGAGGCGACCCGGCGAGCGGAACGTTTGGCGCAACGCCTGCGCGAGTTAGGGGTGGACCCTGAGCAGGTGTAACACGGGCTGTCTGCCTGGCTCACACTCCGCGTGGCAGACAGCCTTCTATCCTACAGTTTCCAGATGTGGGGCGCAGAAAACGCCTTGAGTGCGTTGCGCGTGTCCACAATCAGCTTCGCGTTCTCCGCGATCATCGCCCAGTCGTAACTGCTGTGGTCCGCTACCACCACCACGCAGTCCGCCTGCTGGAGACGTTCTGACGTTAGTGTCTCGCTCTGCAGGTGAAGGTCTACATGGTCCTGAACATGCAGGGTCGGTATGTAGGGGTCGTGATAGCTCACCTTCGCCCCGCGCTGGTGCAAAATCTCGATAATCTTCAGTGCAGGCGACTCGCGCAGGTCTGCCACATCACGCTTGTAGGTGACGCCCAGTATCAGGATGTCGGAGCCGTTGACGCTCTTAAAGTGCGAGTTGAGCGCGTCGTTCACCCGCGAGCAGACGTAGTAGGGCATACTGTCGTTGATGGTCGCGGAGAGCTCCACGAACTTCACATGGAAGTCGTAGTGTCGTGCCTTCCATGCCAGATAGTACGGGTCTACCGGGATGCAGTGCCCACCCAGACCGGGACCGGGGTAGAAGGTCATGAAGCCGTATGGTTTGGTGGACGCCGCTTCAATCACTTCCCATACATTCAGCCCCATGCGGTTGCACAGCAGGGCGAGCTCGTTCACCAGTGCGATATTGACGCTGCGGAAGACGTTCTCGTAAATCTTGGTCATCTCTGCCGCGGTCGGGGACGAGACGGGAACCAGCTGGTCGATGAACGCGCTGTAAAACTCTATCGCCAGCTGCGTGCAACGCTCCGTCAAGCCACCCACCACTTTGGGCACCTGGCGCAGTTTGAAACGCTTGTTGCCGGGGTCAATGCGCTCCGGGGAAAACACCAGCGCGAAGTCGATGCCTGCCCGCAATCCGGTGGCTTCCAGACGGGGCTTGACCAGTTCAATAGTTGTGCCTGGGTAAGTGGTGCTTTCCACGATAATCAGCTGCTCTGCCCGCAGGGCACGCGCAATGGAGTCGGTAGCGGCTTCCACGGCGCTCATGTCGGGCTCTTTAGCGCGGTTGATAGGTGTAGGCACGCATACCAGCACCACATCGCATTCGCGCAGGCGCACGAAATCCGCCGTAGCAATCAGCCGTCCGCTCTCGATGGCGATTTTCCATTCGTCTGGCTCTACATCCTCGATGTATCGCTCGCCCGCAGCAATCGCGTCAATCTTGCGCCTGTCGATATCGAATCCGATGACGGGATAACCCGCCACCGCCGCGCCGACCGCCATCGGCAGTCCGACGTAGCCCAGTCCAATCACGCCCACCTTCGCCGTGCGGGACTGTATCCGCTGCTGCAGCTGTTGCATCTCTCGAACCTCCTTCATTCCTCCTGCGCGGGAGTGTCTCCCCCACGCTGCGCATACCATTGCGTGGCAAATTGCTGATACTCTTTTTTGCGCTTGATTTCCTGCCACCAGTCGGCATGCGTGCGGTACCACTCGATAGTCTGCTGCAAGCCCTGCTCGAACTCCCAGCGCGGCGACCAGCCCAGCGCACGCAGCCTCGAGGTATCTACCGCGTAGCGTCGGTCGTGCCCCGGGCGGTCCGCTACCGACTGGATGAGCGAAAGGGGTTTGCCCAGTATCTCCAGTATTTTTTCGGCAACGGCGCGGTTTTTCCACAGGTTGCCCGCGCCGACGTTATATGCCTCGCCCGATTTGCCGCGATGCAGTACCGTATCGATACCCGCGCAGTGGTCTTCCACGTAAATCCAGTCTCGCACCTGTGAGCCGTCACCATAGAGGGGCAGAGGGCGGTCTTCCAGTGCATTGGTGATGAACAGCGGTATCATCTTTTCGGGGTACTGGTTGGGTCCGTAGGTATTGGAACCGCGCGTCACCACCACGTCCAGCCCGTAGGTGTGATAGTATGCCTGCGTGAGCAAATCGGCTGACGCTTTGCTGGCGGAGTAGGGACTGCGCGGGCGTAAAGGTGCCTCCTCGCTGGCGAAACCTTCCAGTACCTCACCGTACACTTCGTCTGTAGATACCTGCAGGAATCGCCTGCCGCCGAACTCACGACATGCCTCCAGCAGCACATACACCCCGTACACATCGGTTTGCAGGAAGCTGCCCGGGTTCAGGATAGAGCGGTCTACATGTGTCTCCGCCGCGAAGTTGACCACCCAGTCGTGATTGCGCACCAGGTTGCGCACCACCACCGGGTCGCGCACATCGCCGTGGTAGAAGGCAAAGCGCGGATCGTCCATCAGATCGGCGAGGTTGGACAGGTTGCCCGCGTAGGTGAGCACATCCAGCACCGTGACCCGGTAATCGGGGTGGTGGCTCAGCACGTAACGCGCAAAGTGACTGCCGATGAATCCGGCGCCGCCGGTTACCAGAACTCGTCGCATCGAAGAACACACCTCTTGGATGGATGAGAGAACTTCCCCCGTGAAGCCTCTTCACTGTAGAGGGGCAGGGTTCCTGCACGGTTCCTTTCCGTATCATCGCACGACTCATGCCTGGCGGTCAGCAAGCACGAATCCCCTCTCCTGATGGGAGAGGGGATGACCACACAGGCGACAGGCTGGCTCAGAACTGCAGAGAGCGCGACACCTGCAAGGGGAACTTCTGCGCGACGGCGATGTTGATGCCGAAAATCTGCCCGCCTATCGCCCAACCGTTTTTCGTACCGTAGCCAGCACGTATCGCCAGACCGCCCGCCAGCCGTTTCTCGGCACCAAAACGCAGCTCGCGCTTGCCGAGGTTGTTGGTAATGTCTATCCAGTCCGCCACGTAAGTAATGCCCATCATCCCCTCCATAGCCACTCCCATGTGGATAGCCCGCTTGATAGGTTTCACGGTGCTCTGGGATGCACCGGGCACCTGCAACGTATTGGGGGCGGTGAAGGGGAACTCGATGTTCGGCTCGATCAAGTTCTCCACCACCAGCGCGTAGGAGAGGGGCACTTCCTTGTTGGGCTTCCAGATGACACCTACGTCTACGGCGGTACCGCGCTTGTCCAGATAGTCCGCCGTGCCCAGCTCCACCGCCCGGCTACCCGCGTTTCCCGAGGAGAGGTCGGTCTGGTCGGCGAAGTAGTGGGTATAGAACACCCGCAGGAAGCGCACTCGCGCCCCGATGGCTATCTCGCTCTCAGAGTCTCCCGCTGACAGGCGCGCGCCCACAGTGACATCTGGCAGGCTGAAGGCAACCATTCCGTAGATGTCGCCTTGCGCGCCCGTGAGGTCGTTGCTCTCGCCGCGCGCCCAGCGCTGCAACGGAGTGTTGGGGTAAAGGCGAAAATCACCCACTGCCCCTGCGGTGACGGCAATACCGTTGAACACCAGCCCGGCGTCCGCATGCAGCACCGCCTGCACTTTCTCCTTCTCGCCAAAGGTACGAACGATGCGCGCGGCGTCCGCGAGGTCCACCACTCCTTTCTGCCCGATGGTCACGGTGTCGCTCAGCTGACGCAGGGTAGCCCCCTCCGTATCCAGATTCAGGTTGCTCAAGCCAAACTGCACCCCGCGCACGTATGCCACCGCTGCCGGGTTCAGGTACATTTGTTCCGATGGGTTGCGCATCAGCGCGATGCCAGCACCTGCCATGCCCCGGCTAGGTGAGCCAAAGAGGGAGACTTCATCCGCCCAGGTGCTGACAGATGCTGCTGCCAGTGTCGCCAGAGTAATCCAGAGACATCTTCTCATCGCATCTCCTCCTAAAGTTCCAGAGTGCCGGTGCCCAAGCCGGTCGTGAGGATGATTCGTGTGCCGTCCGGCAAGCCCGGGT
This sequence comes from Armatimonadota bacterium, assembly GCA_026003195.1. Lineage (NCBI taxonomy): Bacteria > Bacillati > Armatimonadota > Armatimonadota bacterium. The sequence goes on along the minus strand of BPGU01000004.1, from coordinate 421,981 downwards.
CGCTGGTGACCTCCGCGGTCAGAGTAACCCCAACGGTATTCTCTCCACCTTGCGTGACGATCTGCGCCAGCGTGTTTAAGTCGCCGGACTCTACCGTTGCCCCCAGACAGGGGTCATCTCCTGCTCCCTGCACCGTGACCGTGTAGTTGTTGCCGTCAGCGTGCGTGAGGATGACAGTGCCGGTGACGGATACGTCAAAGGTCACCTGTGCCTGATTGTCGGAAAAGGTAGCGTTGAGGTGGAAGTTGTTCAGGGTAATGGTTTGGGGTAGGGATGCACCGTCGGGAACCTGCACCTGCGCCGACTGGATTCGCTGGCAGATGATGAACCGGCGCACGTTGCCGATGGTCACGTCGGTGCTGGTGTTGGAAAAGGAGCCAGTGTAGCTGGCGTACGCCTGCCTGGTAACGGCTCCACCATTGCGCGAGACTGGCACCGCCCCGATGAGCAGTTCCATGGTCTCGCCCTCGGATCGCCCTAACGGATTGGAGACGGGCAGGCGTCCTTCCTCCTTTAGCCCTGCGCCGCAGCCCGCCAGCAACGGCGCAATCAGCAGTAACAGCCAGATGCTTCGTGACATGCCTGTGAGAACACCTCCTCTGGAGAATGTATTTCCGGTATTTTTTCGTGCTCTGTAACGTGGATCCCTGCGCAATGAACCTGTTCAGGGCACCCCTTCTCTACTATTATGGCGATTTTTGCTTCGAAACGGAGAGGAATCCAGGCGATGTTGTGCGCAATCACGATGATGGTGGAAAATCTGTCATTTTATGGTGGAAAATCCACCACAAAGCAGTGTATAATCATCCATGATGTTTCCCAGAACGCTTCACAGGCGAGTTGTAGACCTGCTGAGTACGATGCCGGTAGTGTACCTGCAGGGAGCGCGTCAGGTGGGTAAAACCACGCTGGCGAGGCAGCTGATTCAGGCTGGCATCATGAAGCACTATTTCAGTTTTGACGACCCGGCTGTGCTTTCTGCAGCAGGACAGGACCCTGTCGGCTTCGTGCGTACACTGCCGTTGCACACGGTGCTGGACGAGGTGCAGCGTGCACCGGCTATCATGCCCCTGTTAAAGATGCGCGTGGACGCACATCGGGAGGCTGGTGACCTGCTGCTGACTGGCTCTGCGAATCCCCTGATGCTTCCCCACCTCTCTGAAACACTGGTAGGGCGCATGGCAGTGATTACCTTGATGCCGCTGTCGCAAGGGGAAATAGAGGGGGAAGAAGACAGCTGGCTGGAAAGAGTGTTTTCCAATGGTCTGTCAACGGGCAACTTTCCCCCACCGCACGACTTGCTTTCCCGGGTGGTACGGGGTGGCTATCCTGAGGCGGTATTGTGCTCCGAACCGCGCCACAGGACAGACTGGCTCCTCTCGTACGTGGATACCCTGCTGGCACGAGATGTGCGGGAGATCGCAGATATCGAACGGTTGACGGAAGTGCCCCGTCTCCTGCAACTGCTTGCAGCTCAGGCGTGCCAGACGCTGAACGTAGCCAATCTCTCGCGAGAGACCGGGATTCCCCAGAGCACACTGCAGCGCTATCTGGCTTTGCTGGAGACGTTGTTCCTGCTGGTGCGCATACCCGCCTGGTACACCAGCGTGGGCAAGCGGTTGCTGAAATCGCCGAAGATACTGCTCAACGATACCGGGCTTGCCTGCGCCCTGCTGGGGTGCGATGAGGAGCGCCTGGCACGCGACCCCCTGCTGCAAGGAAGATTGGTGGAAAACTTCGTGGGAACGGAGCTGCTCAAGCAAATTGGGTTCAGCAGCCGTCGCCTGCGATTGCACCACTTCCGAACCGATCGAGGAGAAGAGGTGGATTTTGTCATTGAGGACGCGCAGGGCACACTGGTGGGCATAGAGGTGAAACCCGGTGCAACAGTGCATTCCGAGCACTTTAAGGGGCTTCGCAGCTTGCAGAAGTTAGCGGGCAACCGTTTCGTGTGTGGTATCGTATTATACAGGGGTGAACACACCCTGTCATTCGGTGAGGGACTGTGGGCGCAGCCCATCTCCGCACTGTGGACGGCTGTCAGCACAGGCTGAAGCCCGCGGTGACAAACAACGGCTCGGACAGAGCCTTGCTCATCCATTAGAATGAGATTCAGAGGAGGCATCACTTGCAGGAAGAACAGCAGAAACAAGCACCAACCTTTCGGGAACGATTGTGGGTAGTCGGTATCGCGCTGGTGGTGCTGGCGATACTGGTGCCGGGCTACTTAGACCTGCGCCGGAGGTCGCTCAATGCCAGCTGCTTGAGCAATATGCGGGAAATGTCCAGCGCGCTGCGCACCTATATGCTGGACTGGGACGAAACCCTGCCTCTGGCATACTACCGCGATAAGCAGCGGGACAACAAGCTGGTTACCTGGCCCATGCTCATCGGCGGATATCTGGACGCCAAACGTTTTTACTGCCCGGCAGACCCTGCGAAGCAAGAGCCACCGTACATGGACCCCGACTCGGACGAGAAGCGGCACGTCTCGTACGGCTTCTTCTTGCCTGCGTCGGGGGTGCGCCCCAGCAGACTGCCTGCCAACGGCTCGCAACTGGCGGTCATTGCCGATAGCGCACCTGATGGATTGAACACGCATCCCTTGCCTGATATTCCCACCGAGCAACAGGCGCTGTTCATCGGCTTTGATACACCGGACAACCAGAGCGACAAGGATGCCCGCTACGTGCAGAGACTGGCTGTATTCTCACGCAACGGCAAGTGGGAAGACTATCGCGAGCTGCGCACGCGACATGGCAGCACAATCAACATGCTGTTCGCAGACGGTCACGTGGGCGAAGTGCCTGCCAGCGTGATAGCCGTGCAGCGCGACACGGACGGCAAAGTGCTCTCCCCGTGGAGCGCATATCTGCCGCAGTCGGAGGTGTACTGAGGTGCTGGTCGCAGGGTTAGACGGTGGAGGCACCAAGACCGAAGGGGTCGTCATGAACGAGGCGGGCGAGGTGGTGGCTTCGGCACGAAGCGGCGGCACCAACCTCAATTTCGTGCCGTTCGAAGAGTGTGAGCGGTCGGTGCTGGAGGTGCTTTCGCGCCTTGCGGAGTCAGTAGACCATGCGCAGGTGGTTCGGGTATACTCCACCTTTATTCCCGACCTGCCCAGCATTCGCACCGAAATGCAAACGGTTTTCCCCAACGCACTCTGGCAGCATCAGGCGGAGCATCGCGCGGTGCTGGCGGCGGGCGGCGTGCTGGAGCCGTATGGTATCGGCGTGGTGGCAGGCACAGGTTCCAGCACGGTGGGCTGGCGAGGGGCAGAGAAGCACGCCTCTGTGGGCGGCTGGGGGATGCTGTTAGGAGATGAAGGCAGCGCGACCGACATCGCGATACAGGCGCTGCGCGCGGTGCTCCGCGCCTCCGACGGACGTGGAGAGGAAACGAGCCTGCGTGAGGAGATGATAGATTATTTCGGGTTAAAGCATCTGTGGGAAATCACTCGACTGGTGTACCGCGACAACCTGCCTCGCCATGTGCTGGCGGGCTTTTCGGTGCGAGTCAGCAGGGCGGCGGACGCAGGTGACCGGGTAGCGCAACGCATCCTGCGCGAAGCGGGCGAGACGTTAGGCAACGATGTGCTGGTGGTAGCACGCAAGCTGTTCACCCCCGACGAGACCTTTCCGGTGGTGCTGGGAGGCGGGGTGTTCCGGGCGGGCGAGTGGGTGATAGCCCCGCTGCGCGAAAGGGTGCTGCCAGAGTTCCCAAGGGCTCAGGTGATCCTGCCCGATGTGTCACCTGCGGCAGGGCTGGCGCGACTGGCATTGAGGGAGATGGGGCAGTACAGATCATCACGGCTCTAGGGATAAGGTGTCATAGAGTAGTGCGCCTTGCGCTCGGTTACAGGCACAATCACCTGGAGCAGCAAAATGCCTGTTGCCCATCATTCCCTGTGACTGCTTGGTCTGTCTACACTATCTCCTTATCCACCACACCGCCAGCACCAGCAAGCCAAGAGCCAGCCGATACCACAGGAACAGGTTCACCGAGTGTGTGCGCAGGTAGCGCAACAGGAATGCGATGGAGAGGTAACCGACGACGCCGGAGGTGAGCACGCCCACCACCAACGCCTGCAGCTGCCCGCCAGTAGGGGGCGAGGTAACCAAGTGGCGGAACGTCCACAGCGTGGCTCCCAAGGTAATCGGCGCAGACAGCAAGAAGGAGAACCTTGCTGCCGCCTCGCGCGTTAACCCCAGCAGTAGCCCGGCGGTAAGGGTCGCCCCCGAACGCGACACACCCGGTATCAACGCTAGCGCCTGCGCACAGCCTATCAGAAAGCCTTCAAAGGTGCGTAGCGAATCCACCGAGCGCTCGCGCCTGCCAAAGCGGTCGGCAAGGTACAGCACTACCCCCATCAGCATCAGCAAGACGGCAATCAGTGCAATCCGTGTGCGAACACTCTGCTCAATGACATCTTCCAAAAGCGCACCCGCCGCCGCTCCCGGCAGGCACGCCAGCACAATCATCCACGCCATCCGACGGTCTTCAGGGTGCGGGTTAGCAGGGCGAAACAACGCTCGGAACAGCCTCCACAGGTCGTGCCGAAAGTAGCCGATAACCGCCACTGTGGTGCCCAGATGAAGCGCCACGTCAAACACCAGCTTCTCCTGCGGAGTGCCCTCCTGCCAGCCGAATAGCCAGGGTGCGATTAACAGATGGGCGGAGCTGGAAATGGGCAAAAACTCACCCAGTCCTTGCAAGACGCCCAGCACGACAGCCTCTACCAGATTCATGTTCTCACCATTTCCTCCGCTCGTGGGGTTAGACGCCTCGCGCGTTGAGGAGCGATATAATAGCGATGCAAAACCACGCGGATAATCGCTGCCACCGGCGGGGCGAGAAACATCCCCATGAGCCCGAAGAACTGCGCACCGATAAGCAGCACCAGGATCACCGTCACCGGATGCAGTTTCACCCGCTCACCGATAAGTATGGGCAAAATGAGCTTACTCTCGATGAAATGAAGGGCGCTAAAGAAAACCAACACATGCACCGCCACCATCAGGTTGTGTGGAAACTGCAGTGCCACCAGCAACACAATCGGAATGCCCCCCAGTATCGGACCGATGATGGGGATAGCGCGAGTAATGCCCGCCAGCACCGCTAGCACCAGCACATATTTGACGCCCAGCAAAGCCAGCCCGATGCCCACGACCACGCCAGCAATCAGACACAGGATAATCTGTCCGATCACGTAGTTTTCCAGTATCAGGTTCGCCTGCCGCATCAGCCACAAGGCATCCTTCCACCAGCGACGGGGAATCAACGCCACAAACTCTTGCTTGAGATGGCGCGAGTCGGTAAGGAAGTAAAAAGCCAGCACGGGTATCAGTACGATCTCCACGATATGTCCTATTACCGCTGCCGTACCGGCGACCAGACCGCTCATCCACTGGCGCGACATCTCCACGATACCGCCGACATTCTGGCTCTCCACCATGCGGCGCACATCTGGTGGTAAGGTCTTGTACCAAACCTGCACATCCTCAACAAACTGCTGCACCTCTTGCTGATACTGCGGCCAGTTGGCTGATAGCGCACGCAACTCCGCCTGAAATGGGATAATCAGCACGCGCACGCTGAGATAGGTCAGGTAGCCGTATAGTATAAACACCGCCAGCGTGACGAGCGGGCGCGCCACCTTGCGAGGCACACGTGGGGGCAGCAGACGAAACAGCAGATGAACCAGCCAGCCTGCAGGATAGGCAAACAGCCCAGCCACAATCAACGTGACCAGGATGGAACGGATGCGCACCACCACATACACCGCCAGAACAATCGCCAGTATGCGCAGGAGAAACACCCCTGCGGTGCGCGCAATGAACCGAATCCTGTTCTGCCACGAGTACCAGTCGTTCATGCGTTCACCCCGAAATGCTCGAACAGAACCTGTCGAATGCGCTGTGCCGCCTTGCCGTCGCCATACGGGTTGACCGCGCGTGCCATCTGCGCATAAGCCTCTTCGTCCGTCAACAAGCGGCTCGCCTCTTCGACAATGCGTTCGATATCCGTGCCTACCAGCTTCGCGGTACCCGCTTCCACACCTTCTGGTCGCTCGGTGGTCTCACGGAGCACCAGCACCGGCTTGCCCAGGCTGGGCGCTTCCTCCTGCACACCGCCCGAGTCGGTGAGAATCAGGGTAGAGTGCTGCATTAACTTCACGAAAGGCGCGTAGTCGGGCGGGTCGGTGAGAATCACGCGAGACACCCTGCCCAGCACCTCGGTCGCCATCTGACGCACCAGCGGATTGCGGTGCATAGGAAAGACCACCTGAATGTCCTGAAAGCGTTCCACCAGCTGCTTGACAGCTGTACAGATACGGTGCAGAGGCTCCCCCCAGTTCTCACGGCGGTGCGCGGTGAGCAGTATGGTGCGCAAAGGCGATGCCATCGCCCGTTGCAGCAGGGGGTCGGTCACAGGATAGGGCTGCTCTGCCACCATCAGCAAAGCGTCGATACCGGTGTTGCCCGTGACCCACACCCTTTCGGGGTTCACACCTTCCTGCAAGAGGTTTTCACGCGCTTTGGGAGTGGGCGCAAAGTGGAAGTCGGCAAGGACCCCAGCGAGCCTGCGGTTCATCTCTTCGGGAAAAGGATTGTACTTTTGATAGGTACGCAAACCTGCTTCTACATGCCCAAAGGCTACCTGATGGTAGAACGCCGCCAGCGCGGCGACAAAGGTGGTGGTGGTATCGCCCTGAGCCAGTAGAACATGTGGCTTCTGCTCCCGAAGCAGAGCATCCAGCCCCTCCAGCACCCGCACGGTAATCTGCGTGAGCGTTTGCCCGTGTTGCATGATGTTCAGGTCATGGTGGGGAGCCATGTGGAACACCTGCAGCACCTGATCCAGCATCTCGCGGTGCTGCCCAGTCACCACAACAGTTACCCGTACGTGCGGTTCGTAGCGTTGCAGCTCCAGCACGACCGGAGCCATCTTCACCGCATCGGGGCGCGTGCCGAAGACCGTCATCACCTGCAGAGGGGTGGACATAGGCTTACCTCGTCATCCGATAGAGGGTGAAGGCGGCAGCACTGAATATCAGCCCGATGCACCATATCACGACGACAGCCCGTCGATGCCCCAGCCGCCCCACCAGCCAATGGTGGAAGTGCCTCATATCCGCCTTATGTAGAGGTTGTCGGGCAAGTACGCGGCGTGACACCACAAAAAAGGCATCGAAGAACGGTACCCCAAGCACCAGCAACGGCACCAGCACCGAAACGGTCGCTGCAACCTTGAACGTGCCAACCGCTGCCAGCGTCGCCAGCACGAAACCGATAAACTGTGCTCCCACCGTTCCCATGAAGATGGAAGCAGGATTCATGTTGTGCCTCAGGAAGCCCACACAGGCGCCCGCCAGCGCTGCTGCAGGGATGACTATGGCTGGTTGCTTCTCTGAAACAGCCATCAGCGTAATCGTGCTGGCAGAGATCGCCACCACCCCGGCTGCCAGTCCGTCCAGCCCGTCGATAGCGTCCACTGTTTTGGTCACCACAAACACCCACAACGCTGTTACCGGAAGGCTCCACCACCCCAGCGGCACCCAGTACTCCGGGCGGTAGTCGCCGGGCATCAGCGGGGCAAGAGGGTGAGTCACTCCCTCGATGCGGATGCCGAACAGCGTTAGCGCCATGCCTGCCCCCAGCAATACCACCATCTGCCAGAGAGGGGTGATGGGACGCTTATCATCGAACATGCCAAACAGCGCGATAACCGTTCCCAGCACCAGTATCGCCGTCAGCGCGTTGCTCCAGATTCCCAGCCAGAGCGATATGGGGATGACCGCCGTCCAGAAAGCGAGGTAGATGGCGATACCGCCCCAGCGTGGCGTGGGCTGACGATGCACACGACGCTCATCGGGCTGGTCCATCACGCCCATGCGTCTGGCAAACGCCCGCACTGCAGGGGTCACCAGGGCGGCAACTATCATCGAGATGAGAAAAGCGAAGAAGGCTACTCGCACGCGCGTTCTCTCCTCTTTCTGCCGGGCTGCAACACTTCCACCACACCATCGCGCAGCCGCACCAGCTCCAGCCCCGCCTCTTCGAACAGCTCCATGGCGAAGGGGTCGGGGTAATCTCCTTCGAACACCACGCGCTCAATACCGGCATTGATAATCATTTTGGCACAGGCATTGCACGGTTGGCAGGTGACGTACACCGTCGCGCCGCGTGTGGAGACCCCGTTCAGCGCTGCCTGCAGGATGGCGTTCTGCTCCGCGTGCAGGGCGCGCTGGCAATGTCCGTCCACGATTTTACAGCCCACCTCGGTACAGTGCGCCAGTCCGTGCGGCGCGCCGTTGTAACCGGTAGTCAAAATGCGCCTGTCCAGCACGATGACCGCACCTACCGAACGCCTGGGACAGGTTGCACGGGTGGCAACCTCCTTGGCGATACGCATGAAATACTCATCCCACGAAGGTCTGGTATCCGCCATCTTCCTCTCCACTCATCATTATGCCAGAACCGGGAACTGGTCGCAGAGGGTAAGCACCTCTTGACGGATCGCGCCCAGTGTTGCTTCGTCTTCCGGTGCCTCCAGAGCACGGGCAATCCACTCGGCGATGCGTTCCATCTCCGGCTCCGCCATACCGCGCGTGGTCACCGCCGGCGTGCCCAGGCGAATGCCGCTGGTGACGAAGGGCTTCTCGGGGTCAAAGGGTATCATGTTGCGGTTGACGGTGATGTGCACACTGTCCAGCACCACCTGCGCTTTGCGACCGGTCAGCTTCTGGGGGCGCAAGTCTATCAGCATCAGGTGATTATCCGTCCCTCCGGAGACAAGCCGGAAACCACGTCGTGCCAGCCCATCCGCCAGGGCGCGTGCGTTGCGGCGAATCTGCGCTTGATACAGCCGGAACTCCGGCTGCAAGGCTTCTTTGAAACAGACTGCCTTGGCGGCAATCATATGCATCAGTGGTCCACCCTGCATTCCGGGGAAAACCGCCTTGTCGATAGCCTGAGCGTACTCCGCCCTGCACAGTATCATCCCCCCGCGCGGACCCCGCAGGGTCTTGTGGGTGGTGGTGGTGACGAAATCCGCGTAGGGGATGGGCGAAGGATGTTCCCCTGCTGCTACCAGCCCCGCGATATGCGCCATATCTACCATGAACTTCGCGCCGACCTCGTCGGCAATCTCGCGAAAGAGAGCGAAGTCGATGAGGCGCGGATAGCAACTCGCTCCCGCCACAATCAACTGAGGACGATACTGTCGGGCGAGGTCGCGCACCTGGTCGTAATCTATCTCCTCCGTATCGGCACGCACGCCGTAGTGTACCGCGCGATACAGCGTCCCCGAAAAGTTCACTGGGCTACCGTGCGTCAAGTGCCCTCCCATCGACAAGTCCATCGCGAGGAAGGTATCACCTGGCTGGAGCACCACACTGTACACCGCCTGATTCGCCTGCGCACCGGAGTGAGGCTGTACATTGACGTGTTCCGCCCCGAACAGTTGCTTTGCCCGCTCAATGGCAAGCGTTTCTACGACATCCATGTTCTCACAGCCACCGTAATAGCGTTTAGCGGGATAGCCTTCGGCGTATTTATCAGTCATCACCGAACCCATCGCTTCGAGTACTGCCTTGCTGGCAATGTTCTCGGAGGCGATGAGTTCCAGGTGATTATGCTGGCGTTTTTTCTCGTTCTCAATCGCGGCAAAGACTTCCGGGTCCACTTCCGAGAGCGGAGCAGTTCGATGGTATTGCATCGTGAGGCGATTACTCTGCAGATTCACGTTCGCTGTCTCCCTCAGAATAACGTTTCTCCAACATCTTCACCTTGTGTACCCGACGAGCATGTCGCTCCTCACTGGTAAACGAAGCGTTGAGAAATGCATTCACAATCTCCATCGCCAATTCGGCACCGATAATGCGTCCGCCCATACACAACACATTCGCGTCGTTATGCTGACGCGCCAGCCGGGCAGTGACAGGGTCCTGCGCATGTGCGGCACGAATGCCTTTGACTTTGTTCGCGCTGATGCTCATGCCCACTCCCGTGCCGCAGATGAGTATACCCAAATCACATTCCCCCTGCGCAACCGCGTTCGCCACCATCAGAGCGAAATCGGGGTAATCGCAGGGGGAGTCGGTGTGAGTGCCAAAGTCGCGTACGGTGATACCTTGCTGCTGCAGGTAAGAGCGCACAATGTTTTTTAAGTGGTAGCCAGCGTGGTCCGCGCCTAAGCCGATAACCATAGAAAGCCCTCCCCCAAGAAGTGCAGGTTTATTGTAACATGAGAAGGGGAGGTGTTGCAAGCACGAGAATCTGATGGGCAGGTTATTCTCCGCTCCCGGCACGCCCCGTCATCTGTGCCAGCAGGGTATGTAGCTGCTCCACCGCAGGAGCCGCTATCCTTCCTATTTGCTCACTCAAGATAGTAGTACTTTGTCAAATCTTTTCCTTAAGGTGTTGGTATTGCCCCAGCGATGGAAATCGCGGGCAACAGGGAACGCAACCTGCTAGCGCAGGTTATCCACCCCCGAAAGGGGTTTTGTGCACGTGCCAGCGACTTCCAGTCGACGGGTGGTCTATAATAAATTGAGACTTGACAGAGCACTAGAGAACAGTGTGAAGCAACGCTTGGTAGGGTTAAACTCGCCCAGAGAAGGTGAGTCTAATGCGAGTCACCCTGTTGCTGTTAGCGCTGGTTTTCATCCCAGCCCTGGCATTCTGGTTGAATCACGATACCATATCCGCCGTGCTAATCATTGTGTGGACTATTCTGGTACTGCCCGCAGGTATCCTGACCGCTGTGGACTACCTTCGATACCGCCGCGTCCACACGCCTGTGGTCCAAGGTGCACTTCGTGTGATTGTTCTGCTAGCAGGGGTAGTGGGTATCGTGTCCACCGTTCTAATCTGGGGCGGTATCTTGTGGATGCTACTCCGATTGCGTTGGGATGCAAGGTGGCTGGTCTCTGCCTCAGGGATTCCGGCGAAATCTGCGCTGGGCACTGCCTGCGGACTGTTCAGCTGGTACCTGGTGCGCTTAGCCCTACGCGGCGAGGAGCCTTTTGACGAAGAGGATATCGAGGAGACAGACGAACGGTTCGAGTCGTATGGGGAGCAGGAAGAATAGCAGTGCGTCCATCCTGACGTAGCCACAGGCTTATCTACTCGCCCCCTGTCTTTCCCTCCGGATCCTCACCCCCGTCGCTTGCGCGGGTACTTTCATGGGGGGTAGCACCTTACGCACGGTGACCTCTACTGCCGATGCAGGAAAGTTCTGCAGGATGTCTTCGGCGATACGTTCGGCTAAGGTCTCTATCAGCCGAAACTGGTTCTCCGTGCTGATGGCTAACACGCGCTTCGCCACCGCCGAATAGTTGATGGTGCGCGACAGGTCATCGCTCTGGGCAGCAGGAAGGATGTCGTATTCCAGCACCACATCCACGCTGTAGCGATGACCTATCGCCTGCTCCTCATCGGAGGCACCATGATAGGCGTGAAAGGTGATGCCCTCTATCAGGATAGTGTCAGGCTTCGCTTCACTTCCCATCACCGCACCCACGAATAGTCAGACATATCCACCGCACCGTCCAGGATGACCAGCACTTTCTCTCGCTGGGCGAGTTCTTTGGCATCGGGGGTAATCCCTTCGCCTGCCACCGCCGGAAAGGTCTGCACCCCGTGCTGTGTCAGGATAGCAGCACGCTTGCTGATGCGCTCCACGTCCGCGGGAAATATCATCCACGAAACTTCTATCGCGATGTGGATAGGCTCTCCCGTATGGGGATGTTTTGCCGAGACCAGCTCATCTATCTGCAGTAGTTCCTGCTTCTCCTTGTCTGTGAGCTGTGTGCCTGCATCCAACAAGTCCTCCACAAACAGCCCCAGGTCCACAACACGTGGACGCTTGACGTAATAGCCCAGTATCGCACTGGCTCTCTGGTGAAAGCGCAGCTCCAGCGTGTAGCCACGCCATTTGCCAACTTCGGTGCTCAGTCTCTCTACCCAGTTGGTCAGGCGTTCGACAGTCTGCTTGAGTTCACGAACTTCCTCCAGAAGCTGCTGGTGGCTCTCCCACAGTTTCTCCACACTCGCCTCCAGCCTCTCCAAACGCGCCAACGCCTGCTGGTGGCTCTCCCATAACTTCTCAACGCTCGCCTCCAGCCTCTCCAAACGCGCCAACGCCTGCTGGTGGCTCTCCCACAGTTTCTCCACACTCGCCTCCAGCCTCTCCAAACGCGCCAACGCCTGCTGGTGGCTCTCCCATAACTTCTCAACGCTCGCCTCCAGCCTCTCCAAACGCGCCAACGCCTGCTGGTGGCTCTCCCACAGTTTCTCCACACTCGCCTCCAGCCTCTCCAAACGCGCCAACGCCTGCTGGTGGCTCTCCCATAACTTCTCAACGCTCGCCTCCAGCCTCTCCAAACGCGCCAACGCCTGCTGGTGGCTCTCCCACAGTTTCTCCACACTCGCCTCCAGCCTCTCCAAACGCGCCAACGCCTGCTGGTGGCTCTCCCACAGTTTCTCCACACTCGCCTCCAGCCTCTCCAAACGCGCCAACGCCTGCTGGTGGCTCTCCCACAGTTTCTCCACACTCGCCTCCAGGCGTTCTAAACGCGAAATCGCTCGCTCGTGGCTGTGGGTCAGACGATCGAGGGCTTCCTCCACCCGACGCAAGCGATCGGGCGCCTGCTTCTCCTCTTCCGTGAAGAGCACGTCCCGCAAGCGGTCTCGCCACTCCGGGTGTTCACGCAGAATCTGTATCAGATCGTCAACGGTGTGTATTTCCATCATCTGCCACCGCTCCTATTATACCTCACCGCAATCGGAGCATCATCTTGCGAACAGCATACACCTCCACCTCGCCCAGCAAACCCGATGGGCGCAGGGGAGCATCCCGGTTCCAGTGCTTCCAGGTAGTGAAGGTCAACCGCTGAGGCACGGGACGCGGCTTGCCCTCGATAAACCACTGCGGGAAGGCTTTCAACTGACTTCCTTGCCACTCGCAGTCATCAGGATACTGCTCATCGCCGATGAGGCGGTTGACCCACAGGTTGGTGACATGCACTTCCAGCTTGTTCTGCCCCGGGCGCACTGCACTGGTAATATCCACACGGAACGGTGGCTTCCACAGAATGCCCAGATACTTGCCGTTTAGCCATACCTCGCACAGGTTTTTCACCTCGCCCAGAGAGAGGTATAACCTGCGATCCGGCGCAATCAGGGAAGACGGTATCTCCAGGGTCTTCTCATAGCGAGCGGTACCCGAGAAGTAGCGCACGCCGGGGTCGGGATGTTCTGTCCACGAAATCAGGCGGTCAAACACCACCTTTTCCGGCGCACCCCATCCTTTGGGGAAATGCACGCTCCATGCACCCTGCACCTTGAGCGTTTGCACCGGGCTACTCGCCTGGATGCGCAGTGTCTTCCCGCTGGGCATTCGCAGTTCGTAGGTACCCGCTCGCCATGCCAGCAACTCCGCTTTGCCCCTGGGATCCACCCGCAGTTCGTACGCAGGCAACACCCCCGCCCCTTCGCGTTCGGGGATTTCCAGATCGGCGTTCTCGTTGACGATGAGAGTGTATTCTTTGCCATCTAGGGTATACTCCACGCGCAGGCGTTTGTAGTGCTGGGGAGTAGGATCGCCGCCCATGGTGGTATTGTTCACGTTGAGCGACAGCGTGCCGTTCTGGACGAACGTTCGCAGGCGTTCCGTGACATCTGCACCGCCAGCACCGTCTACCGCCTCATACACCGCGCGACGGATAACCAGCTGACTCGGCTTGCGCTGGACGGCGCCGGGAGCGCGAACCATGGTGAAATGCTGTGCTGGCTGCGCCGACTTGCGGAACACCACAAACACCGAACCCGACGGGTCCAGTCGCAACGGCACTATAGTGCGTCCTCCCTGCACACGGTATACAGGCGCGGGTTCTATCACACCGGTATCGGGATGCCAGAGCTGGGGTATTTTGCCGCTCACGCGGAAGATAGCTTCTACCTCCTCGGTGCGCTGTCGCTGATTGGACACAAAGTAGATATCCGTATCGCCCACGACGCGATGAATAAAATCTAGCCGACTGCCCGGCGAACCCACAAAGTCGGGGAGCACTTTCATCTCGGCAAGCACCTGCTCCACGCTCTTGCCCCACACGACCTTGCCCTTGCCGTAAGCGTGCTCCTGGACATTCACGCCGTCGCAGTTTCCCCACACCTCCTCCGCCAGTCGGCGAACCTCTTCGTCGCACCGGGGATATCTGCTCAGACTGGGCGATTTCTCGGGTTTCGGTCCGAGAACGACCGCACCCGCTCGTACCAGCTCCGCCACCTTGCGCAGCACACGTGGTGTCATGAAACGGCTCTCCGGCAATACCAGCAGACGATAGGTCATCCCGCTGGGTAGAGCGATCCTGCCGTCGCGCACTGTGGCTCTCAGCAACACCTCCCTGTTCAGGCTATCGTAGTCGTAACCCCTCGCCCGCAGGTCGGGACGGAAGGTCGCGGAAATCGGCTGGTGTTCACCCACGTAGAATGCGACATCCGCCACGAATCGCCCCTGTTGCAGCAGGTACTGGCATCGGGCAAGGTATTTCAGCCATGCTCTGCCCTGCTCCCACCAGGTATTAGTGCGCTCAAAGTGGAAGCCCCAGGGTCCCATTGTCATGCCCGGCTGGACGTTCAACCAGGGTTGATGCGCGTAACGGTGGAAGATGAAGCGATTGACGCCTAGGCAGAAGATGTGGTCGCCCAGCGCTTTCATGGAGTAGGGGTCGTTCTGCCACCTGCCCATCTCGGGGGTGGCCGTAAAGGACTCTGCTCCGACAATGCTCCTGCCATAGATGTGCGCCGAGGATGCCGCCAGTTTAGCGGTCTCCTGCGCTCCACCGCCTATCCAGAACTCGCCCATGGGGATATCGGCACGTCCACCCGCGGCGAGGTCATCAAACGTGCCATTGCCGTATGGCTCGGTGGAAAAGAGCAGTCCATGCTTCCGGCAGAGGCTGGCGAAGTGCCCGTAGTAGTTCTCCACGAACAGTTCCGAAACGGTCTGGCGCACATCCCACAGGAACCGCTCGGAGATTTCCGGCGAGCCGACCACGTACCCTGCGAACACCGGCAGGAAGGGCAGCGGGTCATAGCCACGTCTCCGTTGAAACTCCTCGCGGAAGCGGGGCGTCCAGTTCTGACTGCCTACCTCGTAGCTGTCCACCAGCGCGTTGTTGAGTGTTTTGCCTGCCAGCACACCCACATCGCGCAGCACGGTCGCCATCATGCCGTCGTTCCAGAAGGCATCCAGCGCCTCTTTGCTCATCTTGTCTACTTCCAGCCCCCGCCCTTCGGGGGTCGCCGGATGGTTATCTTTGCCGGTAGGGGTGTAGCCGACGCGCAAAATCGTCCAGTCGCCCTCTGGCACATCCCAGGTCAGTCGCCCATCCACCTCCAGCAACGCAGTAAGGTTCAACACCCCCTCCCGGGCAACGACGCTTTCGGCAGGAGCATCTGATTCCGCAACAGGCTGGATATTGTCATGACGATCGTAAGCCGCCTTGCCCCGCAGGTTCTGGATGCGCAGGTTGCCTCTGGGGGTGGGAAAGGCAAGCACGGCGATGTCCCGATAGAACCCCGCCCTTCTTTCCGGTTGAGGTAACTGTTCGGAAAAGCGTCGGGGTCCCTGCACCTGCACTGCCCGTGTGACGACTATCAACATGGCGTGTTCTGGCTTCACCCACGGTCCGCCACTGCTGGACCAGCCCGCGCAGTTGTGAATACACAGTTCGATGCCCAGCCGATTTGCCTCTTTGACGGCGTGCACTATCATCTCGCGCCAGCGGTCGCTCATGAAGGTCACGCCACCTGATGGCACGCCCACATCCACGTGAAATATCTGTGCCCCGCCAATGCCTGCACGCTTCATTGCCTCCAGGTCGGCGGTGATACCCTCCTTGCTGATGTTATCGTTGACCCAGTGCCACCAGGTATGCGGTTTGGCGGAATTCGGCGGGTTGCGAAAGCCTTCTTCCAGCGAATCCGCCATACAGAGTGCAGCAGTCAAACACAGTACTACCCATGCCATCTTGACCGTGCGCATGTTGTTCAACCTCCACCGATGAGAAGAATCCGCTACAGATGTTCTCCACAAAGCGAGAAGTTCCTCCCCGTTGACAACTTTGACAAATTGACCCACCTGGTCGCTCAAATTGCTTGACAAATCTGGGGCGAAAATCTACAATGAGCACGGTTCGCAACCCATTTTTCGAGAGGAGAAAGGAGTGAAAGTCATGTGGTCACATCATGTCTCTCGGTTCGCCGCGCTGAGTGTCCTCTGGTATGCCCTGATACTTCCCGCACTTGCCCAAGGAAGCCCCGACATCGTGTGGATGACCAAACAGCATACCAGCTGGGTGAACGTGCTCAGTTTTACGGCGGACGGCAGTCTGCTGGCATCGGGCAGTGAGGACACCACCGCTAAGGTGTACCGCGCTTCCGATGGTGCGCTCGTCAGAAACTTCTCAGCAGGCACCGCAGTGCGTGGACTGGCCATCTCCCCCGACGGAAGCACCCTCACCGATGTGCTGTTCGAACGAACGGTACAGTTCTGGAGCGTGACGGATGGCACTCTGCTTGCCAGCTTTCTGGGCCACAGCGCGTACATGTACGCGGTGCGTTACCTGCCGGACGGCAGTCTGGTCGCCACTGGCGGCACCGATGGTCTCATCAAGTTCTGGCAGATACCGAACAATACACCCGTCAAAACCATCAGCAGCCCGGAGTGGATACGCTGTATCGCCTTCTCGCCGGATGGCAGTCTGGTGGCGTCGGGTGGGCAGAACGGCGGCATCCGCGTCTGGCGTGTGTCGGATGGAGTGCTGTTGCGTACCCTGACCGGGCATACCAGCGGCATCACCGCGGTGGACTTCTCACCCGACGGCAGCCTGCTCGCCTCGTCCAGCTTCGACAACACCGTGCGCCTGTGGCGGGTTTCCGACGGCGCTCTGTTGCGCACCCTGACCGGTCACACCAACTGGGTGTACGGGGTGAGCTTCTCGCCCGACGGTCAGACGCTGGTCTCCGGCGGTCGGGATGGCACAGTGCGCCTGTGGCGGGTTTCCGACGGCGCGCCGCTGGCGATGTACAATCAGGAGACCAGTTCAGCGGTGTACTCGGTGGCTTTCTCGCCGGATGGGGAGACGTTTGCCTACGGCGGTGCGGATGGGCGTGTGGTGCTGGCGCGAAACCCCTTCGCGCTGCCCAAAGTAGGCGGCACCATCACCTTTGGCGATTACGCAGGCACGCTTCCGCCATCCGTGACCTTTGAACTGCGCGAGCCCGGACAGACCGAGCCTT
The DNA here is from genome assembly GCA_026003195.1 of Armatimonadota bacterium. Classification (NCBI taxonomy): domain Bacteria; kingdom Bacillati; phylum Armatimonadota; species Armatimonadota bacterium. The sequence goes on along the minus strand of BPGU01000004.1, from coordinate 404,672 downwards.
TCCAGAGGGTGGATGTTGCCATCGGCGAGGGCGGTGTTTTCCGCTTTACCGCACCGCGCCGCGGAGCGTTTGACCTGTCGGTGAAGGTGAGCCACTGGCTGCGGCGTACGCTTTCGGTAGACACCAGCGGTGGCAGCGTTACCAACCTGAGTATCGAACTGCTCAACGGCGACATCGATGGCGATAATGAGGTGACTCTATTCGACTTCGGCGTGCTGGTTGCCGCTTTCGGAAGCATGCCCGGCGACGATAACTGGAACCCCGACGCCGACCTGGACGGGGACGAAGAGGTCACGCTGTTTGACTTCGGTATCCTCGTGCGCAACTTCGGCGCAATTGGAGATGAGTAACCCTCACCCCCTCTCCCGAATCCCTCGGGAGAGGGGGTGGTACTATGCACCCTGCCTTGCAGTGTTGCGGATGTCGATCAGCCGTTTCATTACATGGTGCAGGTTGCCCCGCCACTCGCGCGTGCCGAAGGCGTCGTGCAGGTCTTTGTACAGCGCGAACAGCTCGCGGTACACCGCCTGCGCCTGCGGGTTCGGCTCGTAAGCGACATCTTTCAGCCCGCACATCGCCGCCTGTGCCTCTTCAAAAGTCGCATAACCGCCAGCCTCTTTACCAGCCACTACCGCGCCCGCGATCGCCGCGCCCAGCGCGCAGGTCTGTGAGGAACGAGCCAGCCGGATGGTGCGACCACTCACGTCCGCCAGAATCTGCATCACCAGCGGGTTCTTCTCCGCCACGCCGCCGCAGGCAATCACATCCTTGATCGCCACGCCGTAATTTTCCAGCTGGTTCATAATCACCAGCGAGCCGAAGCAGGTGGCTTCAATCAGCGCGCGGTAAATCTCTTGGGGAGTGGTATGCAGGGTTTGCCCCACTAATAAGCCCACCAGCCGCTGGTCGCCCAGGATGGAGCGGTTGCCGTTGTTCCAGTCCAGCGCAAGCAAGCCCGATTGCCCCGGTTTGAGCTGCCGTGCCTTCACCGTCAACGCCTCGTGCGAGCCAAGGTCGGGTCCGCCCGGCTCGATGTAGTTGACGAACCAGTTATAGATGTCGCCGAACGCGCTTTGCCCCAACTCGATGCCGAAGTAGCCCGGCAGGATGGAGCCGTCCACGATGCCGGTGGTGCCGGGAATATCTGCCAGCGGCTCGGTGTTGGGAACCACCATCATATCGCAGCAGGAGGTGCCGATGATTTTGACCAGCGTGCCCGGCCGGATGCCTGCGCCCACACCACCCAGATGCGCGTCGAACGCTCCTACCGCCACCGGAATACCCTCTGGCAAGCCCAGCTTCGCCGCCCACTCGGCGGTCAGGCGTCCGGCGGGATGGTCGGAAGTGTAGGCGACATCGTATAGCCGATCGCGCAGTAGCGCCAGCTTCGGGTGCAGGGCGGAAAGGAACTCCTTGTCGGGCAAGCCGCCCCACTGCGGATTGTACAGCGCCTTGTGTCCGGCGGCGCACACGCCCCGCAGGATGCGAGAGGGATGGTCATTGCCTGTCAGCACAGCAGGTATCCAGTCCGCGCACTCTACCCAGGTATACGCCGCTTCGAACACCTCGGGGTCGGTGCGGAGGCAGTGCCATATCTTCGCCCAGAACCACTCGGACGAGTAGGAGTTGCCGCACTTGGCAAGGTATTGCGGACGCATCTTCGCCGCGGTTTCGGTGATGGTGACCGCCTCTTCGGTAGAAGTATGGTCCTTCCACAGCCACGCCATCGCGTTCAGATTATTGTGAAATCGCTCCTGGAAGGCAAGGGGCACGCCGTTCTCGTCCACAGGCAGGGGCGTGCTTCCGGTGGTGTCTACCCCGATGCCGATGATGCGCTCCGGGGCGAAATCGGGGTCGTTGCGACGGGCATCTTCTAATGCCGCACGCACCGAGACCTCCGCTCCTTGAAGGTAGTCGGCGGGGTGCTGTCGGGCGAGATTGGGGTCTGCGCTATCCAGCAGGATGCCCGCGTCGCCATGGGGATATTCAAACACGTAGGTGCCAGCCTCAAAGCCATCGTGCACCCGCACGACGAGCGTACGCACCGAATTGGTTCCGTAGTCCAGCCCAATCACATATTTCGGTTGCATCGCTTGAGCCTCCTGACAGTGCTCGCTTGTCAGTAGCAGCTTCGACAGGGAGGGCAGGGGTTCCTCTGGACGAGAAAGCAACCGCCTACCATCGGATGAGGGCGCTGCTGCTGCCGAACTGTAAGGCGAATCTCACCGTACTGCCGGAGGGTATGTTGGGCGAACTGGTATTCGCGGTGAAGGAGATGTCCGCAATCACCGTATTGGCGCTCCCTCCAACCAGAATGGCTATCAGCGCGGAGCCGTCGAACCTGTCCAGTTCGTCCGCAAAAGATAGGTTCTCCCGTGCCCTGTAGCTGCCATCCGGCTGGCGGTCCAGGGTGAGGAAGCCAGTGTACCGGAACTCTACTGGCGGTGAAGTGCGGGAGGTGCCCTCGGATGCGCGTACCACCACGCGCAGGTCCACATCACGCAGGACGAGGGTGGACGGCAGTGCGCTGTTGGAGGCGATGGAGAGGGTCAGAGTTGCCTGCTGGGAAACCTCCATCGTGCTCATACCCTCGTAAAAACTGCTCGGGGTTGTCAGGTTATTGAGGGTGAATCGCAGGGCATCCTGCTGACTCGCAGAGATCTGCGTCGTGAGGCCGTCCACAGCAACCTCGGCGTCCATGTTCGCACTTTTGCCCTGCAGACCGAGCGGGTCCGTGAGCGTTTTGCTGGTGCTGAAAACACCTCCCCCACAGCCTACCAGAAACACGATGCCCAGCACAACCAGAAACCCTGCTGCGCCACACCACTGTTTCATCACTATCACCCCCGTACTATGGCGTGTTTTTATTATCGGTAAGGCGGTTGGCAAATCGCAGTTTTGTGCGGGTATATATGAAGTTTACAACCTTCACGTGTCTCCGCCACCCAGCAGTCACACTGTGTGCCCCCCTCTTCGTGCCTGTCAAAGACACACCACACGTTGCGTAGATGAACAGCGTATGGTATTATGGAAGAAGGGAGTTTGTGCTACCGATGCTGCGCGCACGCTGTACCATATTTGCCCTTTTCTGGATAGCGTGGGTGGTGATGTTGCCTTTTGCACACCACCACCTTGTGCGCGCACCTCGGGAGGGAACGGGCATCCACTACCGGGAGCAATCCTGTTCGGTACAGTGCGTGGCATGTCAGTGGGAAACGGTGAGTACTGCTGAGGTAGAAGCGGCTCCAAACACTCCCACACCGCCGCATGATGCCGAACGGCTTTTCCCCGTTGCCCTTCTCAACCACCGCATCGTCACGAGTGCCTTCTCTCCACGCGCGCCTCCTCAGGGATAGCTGCCTCTGTGTCCATCCAACCTGTCGTGCATCGTCGCGCAAGACGATGACTGTTCCATACTACTCTATCCGGGAGGTGTGACGACTCATGCGCGTATTTGTCATAACGCTTGTACTGCTGTGCTGTACGTGGAGCGCGGTGCTGTCCGCGCCCGACCCTGCCCTGCAAAGGGAGATTGACGACCTGAAGGCGCAGATTCAGCAGATGACCGAGCGACTGCGCGAACTGGAGCAGAAGCTGGCGGAACAGGAAGCCCAGCAAGCTGCACCAGCCGCACCCGCGACGAACTTACCTCAAATCAGCGTGGTTGCTAACGGCGGCGCGTTGTTCCAGGACCGCAAGCGCAATGACAACCGCAACCGCTTCGAGCAGGACGAGCTGGAGATGGCATTCCAGAGCTACGTCTACCCCAGCATCCGCTTCGACGCCATCGTTGCCTTTGACAAAGAGGAAGACTTCTCGGCATCGGTCGAAGAGGCGTACGCTACCGTCATCCAGCTGGGCAATACGCCGTTTGGAGCCAGACTGGGCAGAATGCGTTTGCCTTTCGGAAGGGTGAACCCCATCCACCCCCACCAGCTGTTGTATCGGGACTACCCTCTGCCAGTGGTGAACCTGCTGGGCGAGCACGGAGCCATTTCCAATGGAGGCGTGCTGAAGTACCTTGCGCCATCCAGCAACCTGTACGCGGAACTGCAGGTAGGGCTATTCACCCTGAACGACCACGCCGCGCTGGGTGTGCCCCATGCTCACGAGCACACGCACGAAGAGGAAGGGGCAGAACACGACGACCCTGCTGCCTTGAGCGCACAGGGACAACTGCTTCGAATGGCACGTCTGACCTTGGCACCCGTCCTCAACCGAGACAATGAGCTGGAAATCGGCTTTTCGGGAGCGACCACTCGCGCACAGAACGGCGACAATTTGCGCCTGCTGGGAATAGATTTTCAGTACCGTCGTTTCTTCGGGGCGGCACAGCGGCTGCTACTGGCAGGAGAATGGCTCCAGCATCGGCGCGAGAGCGGCGGCGCTGGCGTCAACCGGGACGGCTACTACCTGCTCGCCTCCTACAAGCCCGACCGCTACTGGGAGTACGGTGTGCGCTACGACTGGTCCAAACGTGCCTTCCTGACAGCGGACGAAGACGTGGCTGGAGCGGACAGGGCACTGAGCGCGATACTCACCTATCGCCTCAACGAGCAGTCGTTCATCCGACTGCAGTGGCGCAACCTGAAGCCAGCCGACGACAGCGTGCGCAACGAACTGTTGCTGCAGCTGATGTTCGGCTTCGGTCCGCATTCCCATCCGTTGGAGAGCACCCAATAGGAGGAGAGCGATGAAGCAAATACTGACCGCATTCTGGATACTGATCACCCTGCCTGCTATGGCGCAGGTGCGTGTGGTGGCTACCTTCACCGACCTGGCGGACATCGTGAAGCAGATTGGAGGCAACCATGTGCAGGTGAGTGCACTGGCACGCCCACAGGACGACTTCCATCTGGTCACTCCGCGCCCCAGCATGGCTCTGGAGCTGTCACGCGCCAGACTGTTCGTGCGCGTGGGGATGGACCTGGACCTCTGGGCGGACGACCTGCTCGCTGGCGCACGCAACGCCTCCATCCTGCGCGGGGCGACAGGATACGTAGACTGCTCGGCAGGGATGAAAAAGCTGGAGATACCCACCGGGCGGGTAGACCCTTCCATGGGCGACATCCACATCTACGGCAACCCGCATTACCTGTTCGACCCCGCCAACGCCAAAATCGCCGCGCGAAACATTCTGGAAGGCTTGAAACGGGTGGACCCGGCAAACGCGCAGGCATATCAGCAAAACTACGAGGCGTTCGTGCGTCAGATAGACGAACACCTCAAACGGTGGCAACAGATACTTGCTCCCTATCGGGGAGAGCCGGTAGTGGTCTATCACAAAAGCCTGCCCTACTTCCTGCAGCGATTTGGCTTGCAGGAGCTGGCGACAATAGAACCCAAGCCGGGTATCCCGCCATCGCCAGGGCACTTGCGGGAGGTCATCGCGCGGATGAAGAACGCAAACTGTCGGGTGATTCTGATGGAGCATTTTCGCTCCCGTCGCTTCCCTGACGCCATCGCGCGTGAGACGGGCGCAAAGGTGGTGGTACTGCCCGCCGCTGTCGGTGCGGAGGGTACCACCAGCTATTTCAGTATGATCGATGCGATGGTGAACCGGGTCGCTTCCGCGCTGGCAGGCAAGTAGCGGCTCCGGCGAGCCTCCACGCGCGGATTAGAGGGCGAGGCTCCTGCCGAGCCGTAGCTACCGCGCAGGCTAAAGCCCGCGGCGACGATAGGGATGATTCGAGCGAAGGGCGGGATGCTCCACTCCGTTCGGTGGCACAGAGGAGATGGGATGAAATGGGCATGACGTATGAACCGCTCGTTCGGTTCCAAAAAGTACAGCTGGGCTACGGTCGGCAGGTGGTTCTGCAGAACATCCACCTGGACATCTACCAGGGCGACTTCTTCGGTCTTGTGGGACCCAACGGCTCCGGCAAGACCACCCTGTTGCGTTGCCTGCTCGGCATCCTGAAGCCTTTGGGGGGGGAAGTCAGCCGCGCGCCGGGGTTGCGCATCGGCTATGTGCCCCAGCGGGAGATGCTGGACACCCTGTTTCCGCTCACTGCGCTGGACATCGTGCTGATGGGGCGGTATCCGCACGCAGGCGTCTTCCGTTCCCCCCGACGCGCCGACCGGGAATTTGCCCTGCAATGCCTGCAGCAGGTAGGGCTGGCAGATTCGGCACACAAGCTCTATCGCGAGCTATCCGGCGGGCAGCGACAGCGGGTGTTAATCGCCCGTGCGCTGGCAGTGGAGCCCAACCTGCTGGTGCTGGATGAACCCACCAATGGTCTGGACCTGCCAACGGAGGCGGCTATTCTGGGGTTGATTGAACAGCTGCACTCGCAAAGCGGGCTGACCATCGTGCTGGTGAGTCATGTGCTGAACGTGGTGGCGCGTTACGCCACACGCATGGGGGTGCTGCTGGACGGGCGTCTGTTGGCAGGTGAGGCAGAGCAGCTCCTGCAGGAGCAGGTGCTTCAGGAGGTTTATGGCGTGCCTGTTTGCGTGCAGAGGCTGAACCATCATTACATCGTGGCGGTGCGTGAGATGGCGGAGGAATGTGGCGATGCCTGAGTGGTTGGAGACATGGCGTTCTCCCATCGCGCAAGATGCCCTGCGCGTGGGGATTATCCTGGCGATAGTGGGCGGCTATCTGGGCGTGTATGTGGTGCTCAAGCGCATTGTGTTTGTGGGCGCGGCGCTGGCGCAGGTGAGTGCAGCGGGTGTCGCACTAGCGTTTCTGGTCGGCTGGAACCCTCTGCTCAGTGCCACGCTGTTCGCGCTGGTGGGTTCTGTCTTCTTTGCCCAGTCCTGGGGTGAACGACGTATCTCGCGGGAGTCACTCATCGGCGCGGTGTTCCTGACCTTCTCCGCGCTGACCGTGCTGCTGGCATCCAAGGGCGCACATGGCATGGAGGAGGTACAGCACTTGCTCGCGGGGGACATTCTCGCCGTCTCTCCTGAAGAGGTGGCGCGTATCTGGGCACTGGGTGTTGTGGTTCTGGCGGTTTTCATCCTGTTACGCAAAGAGTTCCTGCTGGTGGCGTTCGACGCGGAAACGGCGCAGGCGCTAGGCTACCGCACACGTCTCTGGGAGTTTGCCTTCTATCTCTTGCTGGGCGGGTTTATCGGCGTGGTGATACATCTCGTCGGTCTGGTGCTGATTTTCGGGTATCTGGTGCTGCCTGCGCTGGGCGGGTTGATGCTGGCGCGGCGGATGACGCAGGTGGTCGGTGTCGCCGTAGCGAACGCGCTCATCGCCACCGTTGCCGGTCTGCTGGTCTCTATCCTTTTTGATCTTCCCACCACCGCCACGATGCTGGTTTTCATGAGTGCCCTCGCTGGGGTAGAATCGGTGGTAGGTGCTGTGCGGAGTCGCTAAGCACCCAGTGTCTCTTAGGGCAGGTGGTCACTTGGACAAAGCGTTTCTCTTCGTGGTGGGATTGGCGCTGTTGCTACTCGGCGGGGAGTGGCTGGTGCGAGGAGCGTCGCGCCTTGCGCTGGCGCTGGGCATCCCCCGGGTGGTGGTCGGTCTGACGCTGGTGGCTTTCGGCACCAGCGCCCCCGAACTGGCGGTGTCGGTGCTGTCCAGCTACAAGGGGCAGTCCGGCATCGCGGTCGGTAATGTGGTGGGCAGCAATATCGTGAACGTACTGCTCATTCTGGGCATGTCTGCTGTGGTTGCTCCGCTGGCGGTCAGCAAGCGCCTCATCCGCATCGAAGTGCCTCTGATGATCACCACCGCTTTGTTGTTCTTCGTGCTAGGCTACGACGGAAGTCTCTCGCATGGCGACGGGCTGATACTGCTGGCGATTTTCTTTGCCTACATCTGGTGGATGGCGCGCACCGCGCGCAAAGACCTCGTGATCGAGCAGGAGATTTCGGTTGCCAACAAGGGCGTTGCCGATGGAGTGTGGGGATACGCGCGGCTGGTCGGTCTGGTCATCGGCGGGCTGGCAGGGTTGGTGCTTGGCTCTAACTGGCTGATTGATGGGGCCGTCGCGCTGGCGCGCAAGATAGGCGTGAGCGAGCTGGTCATCGGCTTGACCATCGTGGCGGCAGGCACCTCCCTGCCCGAGCTGGTCACTTCTGTCATCGCCAGCGTACGCGGCGAGCGTGACATCGCAGTGGGCAACGCCATCGGGAGCAACATCTTCAATATCCTGTCGGTGCTTGGCTTCAGCACGGTGGCCTCTCCGAACGGTCTGGAGGTGGCTCCTGCGGTCATCCGCTTCGATGCGCCCGTGATGATTGCGGTCTCGCTGGCGTGCTTTCCCATCTTCTTCAACGATTTCCAGATTAAGCGGTGGGAAGGCAGCCTGTTTGTGGCGTATTATATTTTCTACGTGGTGTACCTGATCCTGAAAGCCAGCCAGCACGATGTGCTGGAGGAGTACACTTTCGTCATGCGCTGGTTCGTGTTGCCTTTCGTGGGGGTCACTCTGGTGACGACCCTCACGCTTGCCTGGCGCAAACAGGTGTGGCTACCACGCCGCGCCACACAGAAAGGAAGGTGACCCTCATGCAACGCTTCGGTTTGTGGCTGGATGGCAAATGGCACGAGACGGACAGATGGATAGAGGTGCGCTCGCCGTATGATGGTTCTCTGGTGGGCATGGTGTCGGCGGGTGATGCTCAGGTGGTACAACAGGCAGTGGAAGCGGCGCGTCGCGCCATGACACATCCTCTCACTCCTTACCAGCGCGCGGAGATTTTGGCGCGGGCGGCGCATCTGGTGGAACAACGGCGCGAGGACTTCGCCCGTACCATCGCCTTAGAGGCAGGCAAGCCCATCCGTACCGCTCGCATCGAGGTCGCCCGGGCGGTTTCCACGCTCACCTTCGCCTCCATCGAGGCGCGTACGCTCGCAGGAGAGGTCATCCCCATGTCGGGTACCGCAGCGGGAGTGGGCAAGTTCGCCTTCACGGTACGCGAGCCTGTGGGCGTGGTAGGTGCGATCACTCCCTTCAACTTCCCGCTGAACCTGGTGTGCCACAAGGTGGCTCCAGCGCTTGCTGCCGGGTGTGGCGTAGTGCTCAAACCCGCCAGTGCAACGCCTATCACCGCTCTCAAGCTGGCGGAGGTGTTCCTGGAAGCGGACCTGCCGCGCGGCTGGCTGAACGTGATACCCGGCTCTGGCACCGAGGTGGGCAATCTACTGGTGGAGCATCCAGAGGTACCCCTCATCTCTTTCACAGGCAGCGCAGAGGTGGGCTGGAGCATTCGGGCGCGCGTGCCTCGCAAGAAAGTGTTGCTAGAGCTGGGCAATAGTTCGCCGCTTATCGTGTTTGCGGACGCCGACTTAGAAGCGGCGTCACAGGCGGTTGCTACCCACGGCTTCTCCCATGCGGGACAGAGCTGTATCTCCGTGCAGCGGGTACTGGTGCAGGAGGCGATAGCCGCGCATTTCGAACAGATGGTGGTGGAGAAGGTATCCCAGCTGGTGGTCGGTGACCCGCTGGACGAAAAGACGCATGTCGGACCGCTGATCACCGCTGCCGACCGCGACCGCGTCAAGGCGTGGATGGACGAAGCGGTATCTGCAGGGGCACGGTTGCTGATTGGAGGCGAGATAGAGGGAACCCTGCTTCAGCCGACGGTGCTGGCGGATGTCACCCCGGAGATGAAGGTGTTTTGTCAGGAGGTATTCGGTCCGGTAGTGGGCATCACGCGCTTTCATACGCTGGACGAAGCGGTGGAACTGGCAAACGCCACCGAGTATGGCTTGCAGGCAGGGGTGTTTACCGCATCCATCCCTACCGCCTTCGAGATGGCTCGCCGCCTGCACTTCGGTGGAGTGCTGGTGAACGAGGCTCCTACCTATCGCACCGACCAGATGCCCTACGGCGGAGTGAAAGCCAGCGGCAACACCCGCGAGGGACCCCATTACGCAGTGCGTGAGATGACGGTGGAGAAGCTGGTGGTTCTGAACGGCGTCCCCCTGTAGCGACAACGGCACCAGAATCAGCCTCAGGGCGGACACCGAGACGGCTATCCAGCAACTCGTACGACCTGCTACAGCCGTACACCTGCACCAGGCGCTCTCGTCGTTCGGGGATGAGGTCGCTCATCGCCTCCACGATGCAGTGGGCATGTTCGGAAGAACCCCCTTCCTGCCTGCCCGAGATGCTTCTCGGGCGATCGGTGTGACAAAACAGGTAGCCCCTCTCTGGCTCTCCCCGCAGGCAGGGGGACGACAGGGGGGCTGACGGCTCGGCGGGAGCCTCGCCCCCCAGATGGGAACTGCGCAGGCTAATCGTCCCCTATCTCGCCGAAGTTGCGCACCAGCACGCCAAAGTCAAATAGCGTCACCTCGCCGTCACCGTCCAGGTCCGCACGAGCGTCCCAGTTGCCATCACCAGATGTACTGCCGAACGACGCCACCAGCCTGCCGAAATCAAACAGCGTCACCTCGTTGTCGCCGTCAATGTCGCCGTTGGTGAGCCCAACCATCAACCCCAGCACACTGCCCCTGCTGATGTCCACCTCCACCGTGCGACGCAGGTAACTCAACGGCTTCACCGACAGCGCAAACTGCCCCATCGGCACATTCGCCACCACGAAACCGCCGTCGGGGTCCAGCAGCAGTGTGCGTGCCTGCACACCCCCCGCACGTATCTCCCAGTCCACGAACAGCGGCAGGCTTGCCCCGAAATCGTTGAACAGCAGGTAGCCCTGCACGATGGGCGGGTGACACTCGTCCGCACCGATGTCTACCGTGCTGTTGCGGATGCGCGCCTCGCCGTCCATGTCGGTGTCGGTGCCCACCACGCTGTTGTCTCCCCTGTCGATGCAGGGCGAGCCGGGCAGCAGGTGTCCCGCCACCAGCAGCGGGTCTTCGGAGATATTGCCGTCCCTGCCGATGGGGTTGCCGATGTTTCCCTGGAAGTTATAGGGCATGTTTCCCCACACGCAGTTGTGGCGGAAATCGGACAGGGCAGGGGCGGAGATACCGCCTCCTGCATTGAAGGCAAGGATGGTGTTGCGCACCCGCGTGCTGGTGCTGCTCGTCCGGACGCCTCCTCCGGCAATGTTCGCCATGTTGTAAATGACCGTGCACCCTGTCAATGTCAGGGAGGAGTAGCAAGCCACCCCTCCACCGGAGGAAGCGCTGTTGTAGGCGATGGTGCACCCGCTCAACGTCGGGGAGGAGGGGTTGTAGCAAGACACCCCGCCACCGTCGTCGGAAGCGTGGTTGCCCGAGAGGGTGCACCCTGTCAACGTCGGGGAGGAGTAGTCGTAGCAAACCACCCCGCCACCGTCGTCGGAAGCGCTGTTGTAGGCGATAGTGCACCCTGTCAACGTCGGGGAGGATCGGTAGCAATACACCCCGCCACCGTCGGAAGCGCGGTTGCCCGAGAGGGTGCACCCTGTCAACGTCGGGGAGGAGTTATACCAGCAAGCCACCCCGCCACCGAAGGAAGCGCTATTGTCCGAGAGGGTGCACCCTGTCAACGCCGGGGAGGAGGAGTCGCAATACACCCCGCCACCGTCGTCGGAAGCGCGGTTGCCCGAGAGGGTGCACCCTGTCAACGCCGGGGAGGAGGAGTAGCAATACACCCCGCCACCGTCTCTGGAAGCGCGGTTGCCCGAGAGGGTGCACCCTGTCAACGTCGGGGAGGAGGACGAGCAAGCCACCCCGCCACCGCTGGAGGCGCGGTTGTCCGAGAGGGTGCACCCGCTCAACGTCGGGGAGGAGGAGTTGTAGCAATACACCCCGCCACCGAAGGAAGCGCTGTTGCCCGAGAGGGTGCACCCGCTCAACGTCGGGGAGGAGTTGTACTCGCAATACACCCCGCCACCGTCTCCGGAAGCACTGTTGCCCGAGAGGGTGCACCCTGTCAACCTCGGGGAGGAGTTGTAGCAATACACCCCGCCACCGGAGGAAGCGCTGTTGCCCGAGAGGGTGCACCCTGTCAACGCCGGGGAGGAGGAGTAGCAATACACCCCGCCACCGTCTCTGGAAGCGCGGTTGCCCGAGAGGGTGCAGTTTGCCACCGTGAGCAGGTTCGCACTGGAGGTCAGGTATAATCCCCCACCATACTCTGCACTGCCGTTGCGGATGGTGAAACCATCCAGCCGATAGGCGCGGTTGGCGGTAGTGGGCGAGGTGACCACACTGCCACCCTGACCACCGTCCAGAACGGTCTCATACGGGTCAGGCTGGGGACGGGGAAAGGTGGGACGCTCCGAGAGGCTGCTCTCAGTGCCCCGGAAGCCGCCATACAGCGCCACGCCGTTCTTGAGGGTGATGCGCTCCTGATACAACCCATAGCGCACCCATATCTGGTCGCCGGGCAATGCCGTCTGTAACGCGGCGGTCACCGTGCGCTTCGCCGTCGCCCAGGAGAGACCGTCCTGCAGGTCATCGCCCTGGGGGGAGACATACACCACTTTCGCCAACAGGGGACTGCTCATGCCCAGCAGGATGAGGCACAACATGCTTATCCATCCGTAGTGCCCAGACCTTTTCACTATCACCGCCTCCTTTCATCAAACGTCTTTTCCCTTTGGGCTACGGAAAGACAACATGAGCTTTCACTTCATTATATATGCAAGATTCGTACCACAGAAGGGCATTTGGGGGTTTTGGCGAGCGGAGTTTCGGAAAAATCTCCGGGAACCGCCCGCTGTCAAGCAACAGGAAGCGAAGCAATCCCCACTGCATACCTGGCTATCCAGAGGGCTGTCCCCCTGCACATCTCATTTCCCCTTCTCCGCTTCGTAGTGCACCCAGCGCGGGGCGAGCTTGAGCTGGATCAACGTCAGCGCGAGGATGATGATAAAGATAATCCATGCTAACGCGGAGGCGTAGCCCATCTTGAAGTAGGTGAAGGCGTTGTGGAACAGATACATCACCGGCACCAGCAGGCTGTCGCCCGGACCGGTGCTGCTCGTTCCTGCACCGACGCCACCCAGAATATAGATGCGGTCAAACTCCTGCAAGGCATGGATGGTGCCCATGATGAGATTGAAGAAGATGTACGGCGAAAGCATCGGCAGGGTCACGTGGCGAAACTTCGCCCAGCTGCTCGCGCCGTCCAGCTCAGCAGCTTCGTACAGGTGCGCCGGCACGCCCTGCAATCCCGCCAGCCAGAGAATCATGCCGCCACCTGCGCCCCATAGCCCCATCACAATCAAACCGGGTTTGCTCCATTCCGGCACGCCGAACCATCCCGGTGGCGCCCAGCCGAACCACTGCCCCAGCGTGGCTTTCCAGGCAGCGTTGATCAGGCCGCGATTGGGGTCACCGTTCAGTACCCACGCCCACAATACCGCCGATGCCACCACCGGCACGATGGAAGGCATATAGTAGGCGGTGCGGTAACCGCTCATCCCGCGCACCTGCGTGTTGAGCAGCATGGCGATGGCTAAGCCCGTCGTCATGCCCAGCGGAATGCCGAAAAACGCCAGATAGCCCGCGTTGTAGAAGGCTTTGCTGAGGAAGCCGAAATCCACCGTTAGCAGCTCCTTATAGTTCAGCAAGCCGATATACCGCGGCGGATGCAATACGTCATAGTCACAGAAGCTGAACACAATGGACGCCAGAATGGGTCCTGCCGTAAACAGGAAGAAACCGATAATCCACGGCGAAGCGAACAGGTATCCCGCGATCGCCTCGGGACGCCCCAGCTTGCCCACTGGACCCGACCGTCTCGCCAGCAGCGCGACCGTACCCACGAACGCCAGCAACCCCAGCGCGATCAGTGCCATCGGCAGACGGATGTCCAGAATGGGGTACTTCTCGCGCGCGAACACCTTATCCAGCTCGCGCTGCACCGTCAACGCCCCGGCGTCCAACGCCTGTTTAGGGGTCATCTCGTGCAGGATAGCCATATCGAAAGCGCGTACATGCTCGTCCCACAACCTCTGCCCCACGAAGGTCACCGGGCGGAACTTGGACACCTGCATCAGGTCAATGAACATCCGTAACGGTTCGCGGAACTTGGCGGATTGGGGCGCAAACTCCCGGAACACCGCCTCGTTCACCTTCAGGTTGGCGGATAGCCCCGGCACGAAGGGACGTCCCTTGCTTTCGTTCCATGCTTTCTGCGCGCGAGCGGAAATCAGGTTGCTCTCCACACTGCTCATCCACTTGATGAACAGCCACGCTTCCTCCACATGCTTCGCCCCACGCGGAATGGCAAACGAGAACCCCCCAGACCATGTGATGAACTTCGGCTGCCCTTCAAAAGGAGGTTCCCCACGCAGGCGCGCCGCGGGCACAGGAGCCGGAGCCACCCCGAAATCCAGGTCAGGCTTGTAGCGGGCGATGTTGTTCAGCACCCAGTTGCCGTCTATCTTCATCGCCACCTTGCCGATGAAGAACGGGTCCATCTCGTTCGTCTGGAAACCGGAGGCGAAGGCGTTGATGTTTTTCGCGCCGCCCAGCTCGTCATACACCTTCACCAGCCATTCCAGCGCCTGGACGGTGCGCGGGTTGTTTAGCGTGCACTTGCGCCCATCGGGCGACATGAACTCGCCGCCGTTCTGCCACGAATACAGATACAGCCACGAGTTGCCATAGTTGGGGATGAACCCGATGCGCTGGTAGGTGCCGTCGGGGTTGCGTCTGGTGAGCTTTTTAGCGTATTCTAGCAGCTCCTCCCATGTTTGGGGCGGACGGTTGGGGTCTAGCCCTGCCTCGCGGAACAGCTGCTTATTGTAGTAAAGGGCGCGGTCGTCGGTACCGGCGGGGATGGCATACACCTTGCCCTTGTAACACGCCTCCTGCCAGCAGGCGTTATAAAACTCCTCCGGGCGGATGCCGTCGGGCTGATTGCGGTCGCGGGCAATGAGGTCGTCCAGAGGACGGAAGGCGTCGCGCGATGCCCAGTCACCGATGGTAAAGCGGTCCTGGAAGATAACGTCTGGGGCAACATTGCCCACTATGGCGGTCATCAGCTTCTGCGGGTTCATCCGTCCCGCGCCCATCGACAGCAGGCTCACCTCGATGTACGGGTAGCGACGCTCAAACTCTTCCACCTGCGCCCGCAGTCCCGCGCTCTCCTCGCCCAGCTGCAGTCCCCACACCACCAGTTTCACCTTGCGCGGTGACTCCGGGGCGCGTTTTGCCAGCGTCCACGATGCGGCGATGACGCCCAGTAACACCGCAAACAGTATCGCCCACGGAAGAACAGTTTGTACTCTCTCTCGCATCTCCTCGTGCCTTTCCTCCCCACAGCGACTCTATTGTAACAGGCGCGGGAACAAGACGCAACACTCAGGAAGACGCTGTGCAAGGAGGGGTTGCATTCTTCTGCTCATACGAGGTATATTTTCTACAACCAGTAGAAGGGAGGGTGGACTATGCGTCAGCTGTTCTGGCTTGGGCTGCTCTTGTTTGCCGTGACGGTTCGTGCACAGGATAGCGGTTGTCCCGCTTGAACGGTGATACAGTCACACCAGCGCGGGTCGCTGGATGTTGGGTATCAGGAGTTCACCGTGCCACCGGGGCAGGTGTCGCTCTTCGGGATGGTGTCTGGCAATTCGGAGGAGAACCGGGCAAAGGTGTGGTTGCGTACGGGCGTGACGCCTCGTCTGGACGTCGGTGCGGGATACAGCCGCATGGGCAACCGCTTTTCGCTGATATTCACCTGGCATCCGCTGCGCAGTGGAGAGGGTTTGCCCTTCGACGTGCTGATGGGCTACGGCTTCTCTTCCTCTAATGTGCGCGAGCAGGAGGGCTTTTATGCCTTCGCCGTCAAGTCCTTTGGGGCTCTTTCGCTGGTCACCGGCTTCGAACGACTGCGTAACGGGCGTAACATCGGCGTGCTGGCAGGGTCGCTTATCCTGTCGCAGGATACGGGGCTGATGTTCTATCTGCACACAGGCAGTATGCCGGGCGAACCCACCCTGTACAACCTCGCGCTCATCCGACGGGTAGGCAAGTGGCAGGTTGGGTTGTGGTGGTTCCATCCCAGCAAGGAGAGCACGACAGGCTTGTCGTTGACTACGCGGTTCAACTGGTCAGGCGAGTAAGGCGGACTGACTGCAGGAGAAGTGAACACTTCCCGCGAAGCTGCTCTTCGGAAACAGCACCATCCGCGCGAGAGGTGCAAGAGCATGCGTACACTCATCGTTGCGGTCATGCTGGCGGTGCTGCTGGCTTCGTGCCAGAGCAAGCAGCCATCCGTGCAAGAGGGAGGTGGTCTCATGGACATCCGCCTGACCAGTACCGCCTTTACCGAAGGAGGCACCATTCCCAAGAAGTACACCTGCGACGGCGCGGATGTGTCGCCTCCACTCGCGTGGGACAACGTTCCTGAGGGCACCAGGAGCTTCGCCCTCATCTGCGACGACCCCGACGCGCCGATGGGCACGTGGGTACACTGGGTGCTTTTCAACCTGCCAGCCGACGCCCGAAGCCTGCCCGAAGCGGTGCCCCCCGACAAGCAACTGCCCAATGGCGCACGGCAGGGCACGAACGACTTCCGCAAAATCGGCTACGGTGGTCCCTGCCCGCCGGGTGGCACGCACCGCTACTACTTTCAGCTGTATGCGCTGGACACGATGCTGGACCTTCCCGCAGGCATCTCGAAAGCACAATTGCTGAAGGCAATGGAAGGGCACGTACTGGCGGAAGGACAGCTGATGGGCAAATACGGCAGGTAGGGAGAAAAGGGTGAAAGACGTTCTGGTGGGGGTGTACTATTTCGCCGGCTGGTGGCGTGAGCAACCCAACAAATGGACTGTCGAAGGGCGTGACTGGCGGACAGACTATGCAGATCGGGTGCCGCTGCTGGGAGAGTACGTGGAAGCTTCTACCCTGGAGCGCGAGATAGAGGCTGCCTCCAGCCATGGGATAGACTTTTTTCAAATACTTTGGTATCCGCAGAACAAGCCCGACATACACCCCCACCTTTTCCATCTGAACGATGGACTGCGCTTCTTTACCACCGCCCGCAACGCCAGCAAGATGTCCTTCACGCTGGAGTACGTCAATCATGACCCTTTCCGCCTGACCAGTGACGCAGACTGGGACGCCGCCTGCGTGGAGTGGACAGGTGCCCTGCGTCATCGCAGCTATCTGCGCGTAGGGGGTAGACCTGTGTTCAAAATCCACAGTCTGCACCATTTCCTCCAGCAAAACGAGGGCGATGTGCGCAAGATGGCGCAGCGTGTAGAACGGTTGCGTCGGCTGGTGCAAAGCGCGGGCGTACCGAACCCGCTGGTGGGTGCAGGAGTGATGGCAACGGGAGTGCCCAGAGGAGAGCTGGTTGCGCCCTTTGACTATCTCACCACCTACATGGACGTGCCCAACCTGCCTCAGCAAGAGGAGCCCTACCCGTATGCTTGGCTGCTGGCGATGGCGGAGGAAGCATGGCGACGTTATGCCGAGGAAAGCGAGAAGCCGTACGTGCCCTATCTGCCTGCTGGGTGGGACCCTCGCCCCTGGAAGGACCCGCGAGCCAGCTTTGCCTTTCCCACCCGCGAGCAGTGGAAAGACGCCCTCACCCGAGCGAAAGACGCCTTGCAGAAGTCTGAGAGACTGGGCTATCCCCGGATCGGTGGCAGGCAGAAGGCACTGTTGATATACGCCTGGAACGAGTATGGCGAGGGCGGTATCGTCGCCCCCACCCGTGGCGAGGGATACATGAAGCTGGAAGCGATTCGAGAGGTGTTGGGGAAGGTGTAGAGCCACCGGCGCAAGAGAGAGCACCGCACGCCACGCTCTGCTACGTCCCGAGTGTCATGGCGAGCCGTGAAACGGCGAAGCAATCTCCTGAGTGGCTATGGCGTTACCACATTCATCCCCACCTGGGCTTTCCCTCCCGCCTCGTTGAGAATACCTTCCTGCCCGCGCAAGCGGTTGCCCGTAATCAGGGCGGCGTCGATATCTGCCCCCAGACGGATATGCGTTTTGCCCCGGTCCATAAAGTCACAGCCGATAACGGTCAAGCCACCGCGCTGTGCATCGATGCAAGGTGCCCCCGTTTTCTGGCGGTCCCAACCGTTGAAGTGACAGCCATTGAAGAAGGTGTGCCCTTTGCCTTTCAGCACCACGTGGCTCTGGGTGGTCTCCACGCCCCAGAAACCGCAGGCGGTGAACTTCACCGGGCCCGTGTTCGTCTCCTCGATCTCGACACCCGCCATAAACTGTCCGTTTACGAAAGAGATGCCTGCATGTTCCTGTACGCTTTCCACGCGCAATGCCACAGGTCCGACGTCTGAACCGCACTGGGTCAGCACGACGTTCGGCGAACCCGCTTGGGTGCGGATGAACTGGAAGCCGATTTTGTAGCCGATGCAAAAACAGTTGTTCATGTATTCCCAGTCGGTGCGTCCGATGATGAACGCAATACCCTCGCGTTCGGTGAACCCCTTGAGCGGTGTTTGCCACACTTCCCAGAAGGGCCAGATGTGCAGGTTCTCCACCCTGCCGATATCGTAGCACTGGTCGATATACAGCCCGCGATACAGTGCCTGCATTCCCACATTGCGGATGAAGTGCCTACCAGCAGGAAACGTGCCGAAGTCAATGCCCTGATAGGGGTTCACCAGCAACACATCCACCAGTGTGCAATTGTCGCCGATGCCGCGAACTGTCCAGGGGTAGGGAATGGGAGGGTCTTTTTGTATCTGCTCGGGATAGAAGATAGTGAGCCCATGCAGGGTAGCATTTTGTCTCAGCGTGAGGAAAGGCGTACCATCCAGCTGCTCTTTTCCCGCGATCGCCAGTAGTGTAGAGCCTCGATTCTGGGAGCCGTAGGTAGGCCCCCGAAAAACGCCTTCCAGTACCACGTGCTCGCGTACTTCCAGCGTGCCCCCTATCAGGTAGTCTCCCCGTGGCACGAAGACGATGTTGCCGCCCATCTCGTGCGCGGCGTCTATCGCCTTCTGGAAGGCAACCGTGTCATCAGTTTTACCGTCCCCCTTCGCGCCGAAGTCGCGCACACTCAACACGCCTTTCGGCTCTTCTTCCGAGCGCGCGCTCGCCGAAGCCACCTGCAAACCAGCTCCCTCTGTGAAAGCGGCGAAAACCGCCAGCGAACCAATGCCCTTCAGGAAACCCCGGCGTAGAGAAGCGAATTCGTCCATGTTTGACATACTCCCCCCCCCAAAGTCCTTGCCGTTTTATTCACCGGCAGGGGGCAGATTCCTCTTGGAGGAGCGACTGATGGAGGAAGATGAGCAACGCCTCCCCTTCCTGGGAAGAGGAGGCGTTCTTTTCGCTCTTACCTTCGCCTCGGTAACCAGGCGAGACTGGCGATAGCCGATAGCATCGACAGTGCGGTGCCCAGATTGAACGGCTCCCGCGACCGCTCTGCCACCACCATCTGGTTGTTCGGCTCCAGACATGTTTTCTCGCAAAGGCACCTTCCCACCTTTGCGCACTGCACCGGTTACCGTCACATAGCGCGGGAACCGCTCCAGTATCACCACCGTCACCACGGGGTCTACGTAGTACTTCTTCAGCATCTCGGTGAGCTTCTTGGTCAAC
This sequence comes from Armatimonadota bacterium, assembly GCA_026003195.1. Taxonomy (NCBI): domain Bacteria; kingdom Bacillati; phylum Armatimonadota; species Armatimonadota bacterium. The sequence goes on along the minus strand of BPGU01000004.1, from coordinate 385,276 downwards.
CCCTCTTCGGTCTCACCGGCGACTCGGATGGAACCCAGCAGCGGCATCTTGGTGTCGCCGTGGTCGTCCACCTTATACTGTCCGCTGATGTCCTTATCGCCGACGAGGGTGATGCCCAGAGTGTCTCCCGCACCGATTCGAATCGGCTCGTTTTGCGCCAGCAGCGATGGGATGGCGAAAACCGTGTAACCGATACCGTAACCGTTGTTTCAATCCCTTATAGGTAGGCTCGTAACTTGTGGAGGAGGTCGTGTCTGAAGTCGAGGCTGTCGTAGGTTTCAATCCCTTATAGGTAGGCTCGTAACACCGAATTGAGTCGTCACATTTCAACGAGGTTCGGTGTTTCAATCCCTTATAGGTAGGCTCGTAACTTCGTCGCAGGCTGTTACCCTGATGAGGTCTGCGACGGTTTCAATCCCTTATAGGTAGGCTCGTAACCCATGGAAGCCTACAGACCAGTGACGATGAAGAACATGTTTCAATCCCTTATAGGTAGGCTCGTAACCGGGGTTACGGTTTCCTCCAGCCTCAGGATCTTACCTGGTTTCAATCCCTTATAGGTAGGCTCGTAACCAGCGGTCCATCTATCCGCGTAAGCGTGGACGGCAAGAGTTTCAATCCCTTATAGGTAGGCTCGTAACCCACCATCTCGCCGGGGGCAACCCCAGTGGGAATGGGTTTCAATCCCTTATAGGTAGGCTCGTAACGCCTCCGCGTATTGGGAGGTCGGTTCGCGATCGGTAGTTTCAATCCCTTATAGGTAGGCTCGTAACCGGCGGCATTGAGGGCGAAGGCGGCAGCCCAGATGCTGCGTTTCAATCCCTTATAGGTAGGCTCGTAACCATCTCCTCCCGATCCACTCTCACCGCTGCCGATGTGGTTTCAATCCCTTATAGGTAGGCTCGTAACTGCGAAACAGAAGCATTGCCGTCGAAATACTGCCTCGTTTCAATCCCTTATAGGTAGGCTCGTAACTATCCACGAGAAACTTCTTCCCATCGTATAACCGTTCAAGTTTCAATCCCTTATAGGTAGGCTCGTAACTGTTTACCAGACGGTTATGAAGTCACCGTTCATACGTTTCAATCCCTTATAGGTAGGCTCGTAACGTTGAACGAGCATGGGGCTCGCGTAGAATTGAAATTTAGTTTCAATCCCTTATAGGTAGGCTCGTAACTTTGCGTTCCTTCACCGGCGGTTCGTTCCGGCGTGACGTTTCAATCCCTTATAGGTAGGCTCGTAACATATAGACTACGTGTTTGTTCTCGTTCTCGTTGATCGTTTCAATCCCTTATAGGTAGGCTCGTAACTGGGAGACTGCATCAGAGCCTGTAACACATACCAAAGTTTCAATCCCTTATAGGTAGGCTCGTAACGACCTGAACACAAGCACACTCCGATCACTCCGGAGAAGTTTCAATCCCTTATAGGTAGGCTCGTAACTTCCTACCACAGAGCGGATACGATGGGCAGTTCTACGTTTCAATCCCTTATAGGTAGGCTCGTAACGCGGAACAGCCCGAACAGAACAGTGACATCAACTTTAGTTTCAATCCCTTATAGGTAGGCTCGTAACGCGCAGATCAAGAAGATACACGTGCTTGCTAAGAAAGGTTTCAATCCCTTATAGGTAGGCTCGTAACATATTGAACATACCACTGCGGGCAGCTTCTGCAGCTGTGTTTCAATCCCTTATAGGTAGGCTCGTAACCGCTGTGAAGTTCGCAACAATAAACCAGAACGACTTGCGTTTCAATCCCTTATAGGTAGGCTCGTAACCTGCTGTTCTGGCTACCACCAGATCGTGCCGCTGAGGGTTTCAATCCCTTATAGGTAGGCTCGTAACCAAACAGTTTTTGTCGTTTGATGAGAAAATTAAACTGGTTGTCAAGGAACGCCCGCTGGAAAACGCCACGCTTTGCCTCTATTCTATCATAGTCCCCGCCAAAAGGCAAGCCTTTGGGGCACATGGGCGCAAAATTTTCTGTGTAGCTACGCCAAAGAGTCGTCTACCTCCTTCGTGGAGATACCGAATCGGGGGTAGACGACTCGCTTGCGACAAAAAGCAGACCTCATTTCATCGTCGGCACGATGATGCCCCGCAGGATGACCCTCTGCGCGAAGATGAACACCAGCAGGGTGGGCAGGGCGGCGATGACCAGACTTGCCATCCATACCCACGGGTAACTGTCCCGACCCAGCTGCCACAGGAAGACCATCATCGTCCACATCTCGGGCTTTTGCACCACCAGAAACGCCCACATAAACCCGCCATACGCCGAGGTAAACGCACCCAGTGCAATCACCGCCAGAATGGGCATAGACAGCGGCACAGTGATGCTCCAGAACATGCGCAGCTCGCCTGCACCGTCCAGCATCGCCGCCTCGTACAGCTCCTGTGGCAGGCTGTCGAAGTAGCCTTTGAGCAGGAAGATGCCCATTCCGCTCGCCAGACCGGGCAGCACCAGCGCCCAGTAGGTGTTCAGCAAGCCCAGCTCCTTAATCAGCAGGAAGTTTGGAATCATCGCCACCTCGGCGGGGAACGCCATCGTCGCCAGCAGGAAGAGCAGAATCTTGTGCGCGTAAGGCAGGTGAAACCGCGATAGCCCGTACGCCGCCAGCGGTTGCACCGTCAAATGCCCCAGCACCGTCATCAGCACCAGCACGAAAGTGTTCCACAGCGCGCGCCCGTGAAACAGGATGTAGTCCAGCACCAGCCGATAGTTGCGGGTGAGGAATTCGCGCCGAATCTCCTCTTTCTGGCGCCAGAAGGTGAGCACGTCCGTCTCGGCGCGAGGGGGATACACTTCCTCCCAGCGCGTCCACGACGTGCCGTGTGCGGCGTTGACTGCCTGTAGCGTGCCGTACTTGCGGCGCAGCCACTGACGCCACAGACCTTCTACCGTCGTCAACCGCTTGGCTTCGGGCGGCACCACCGTATCCACAAACAGCACCCAGTCGGCAAAGCGCAGGTCGTCCTGCGGCAAGGTGGGTGAGAAACGCAGCAGCTGTTCGGAAAGCGGGCGGCGCGGATGTCTTTGCCGCAAGAAGCGTTGCCACTGCGCATCCCAATTGCCCTCCACACGCACAAACAGCAGCGGGAACCGCTCGCGCACATAGCGATCCCACACCTTCTGCCAGCGAAGGTCTTTGGGGCGTTCTGCGGGGAACAGCACCTCGTCCAGCGACCGGTAGCGCGTGCCCAGCAGGGCATTCAGCTCCTCTATCCCGCCGATGTGCCGCTCCACCCAGGCGAGGAAGCCATCGGTCGCCAGTACTGCCATCAGGTCGTGCGCGGGCAGGGTATGACGGAACTGCAGATAGAGCTGACGCAACGGCGAGGTCTCCCGACGCGATTTGTGGGTGAGGTCATATTCAAAGGGCGCGACCTCGGGAAAGCTGGAGTACACCGTGCCGTACTGCCGGTTGAACGCCTCGATATCGTTCTCGTAGCGTCGGATAAGCCAGCGGGCGTAGCGCTGGTTGGTCAGGCGGGTGCGTTTGTCGTCGATGAAGTGCGCCTTCACCCACTCGTCGGGCAGGGTTTTCACACACTGCAGCCAGTCGTCCACCCGCCTTTGCACCTTGGGGTCTTCCACATGGTAATCGGGTATCTTTTCCAGGAAGCGGAAGCTGGTCACCTCCAGCCGATGGATGCGGCGGGCGACGTGGAAGTCGGCGCCGTAGCGGTCGTTCATCCACTTGCGGAACAGCGCGGTGTCGTCGCGCAGGTAGGCGGGGAGGACGCGCCAGTCGTCGAAGTCGGTGTCGGTGGTGATGGACGCGCCCAGCATCAGCAGGAAGGGATAGATCATCGTCACCGAGCCTGCAATCAGCACGGTATAGATGAAGGTATACACCGCGCGAGCGGTCAGCGTGCGTTGTTCGCAGGGTCCGAACAGAGCCATCGCTCATGCCTCCACCGCGTGTGCCGCGCGGAACTCCACGCGCTTGAGGATGCGCAGCTGCAGGATAGTGAAGCCAATCAGCACAGAGCCCAGCACCCACGCCATCGCCGTCGCATAGCCGAAGCGCAGGTACAGGAAGGCGTTCGTCCAGATATGAATGCCCAGCACCATCGTAGAGTTGGCGGGACCGCCGCCTGTCATCACGAACACGTTCTGCATCGCGTGGAAGCTGCCGATGAACGCGCCGATGAAGTTAATCAGGATGAGCGGCTTGAGCGAGGGGAACATGATGTACCACATCTTGTGCCAGAAGGTGCCGCCGTCTACTGCGATGGCTTCGTACAGGTCTTCGGGCACGGTTTTGAGCGCGGCGAGGTAAATCAGGCTGCCCGGTCCCGCCCCTGCCCACACGCCGGGTATCACCACGCACAGCATCGCCAACCCGGGCGTGTGCAGCCAGTCGATGTACTTCACCTCGGGCGACACCACGCCCAGCGCGTGCAGCACGGGCATCATGATGCGGTTCAGGAAGCCGTAGGGCGAGGGGTCGTAGAACATCTTCCACAGGAACATGATGACCAGCCCGGTGGTGACCGCCGGCAGATAGAAGATGACGCGAAAGAGGATTTTGCCCCTCGGTACCTCGTGTAACAGCAGCGCGAGGAAGATGGGCGCGACGAAGCCGATGGCGAGATTTAGCCCCACATACAGCACCGTCGCCCGCACCGAGTTCCAGAAGTCAGGGCTGGTCATCACCTCGATGAAGTTCGCCAGCCCCACGAACTGACTGTTGCCGTAGATTTTGTAGTCGTAGAACGCCATCAGCGTGCCGCGCAGCAGTGGCACGTACTGCCACAGCACCACTGTCAGCAGCGCAGGCAGCATCAACGACCACGCCAGCATGGTGGTTACCCTGCGCCGTGCCCCGGAGCCGACCACCTGAGTGGCTTTCTGCTGCAGTGCGCCCACATGCACTTCCGACTGCTCGCGCATCGCCCACACGAACCCATACACCACCAGCGGAGCCACCAGCAGAAAGATAATAGTGCCCAGCAGGTTGCGCCGACGCTCCACCTCCGGCGGCACCACGCGGTACAGCTTCGCGTTCACCTTGTTCATGCTGGTCTGGATGACCTGTGCGGGGTGCTTGTACTGTCCGCCCTCGTACAGGATGGTGTCAATAGGAACTGCCAGCTCGTGCCCCTCCACGTGCTGGTAGTAGGGGTCGTGCGGCTGGATGCGCCCGTATTTCGGAGCCTCCTCCATCGCCCGGCGGAAGGTGGGTTCGTAGTCCTCGTACTCTTCGGTGAAGCCGAACTTCTTCAGCATCTGCGGACGGATGAGGTGCGGGTAGCCGCCTTTCACATAGACTTCGGTGATGATGCGCTGTGCTTCCTCACTGCATCGAAAGACGAGGTACTCCCACGCCGCCTGAAGCACCTTCGGGTCGCGGGCGGCGCGTGCGCTGATGACCCAGGCGCGTCCTCCAGTGAGCGCAGCGCGTACTCCCCCTTCGCCTGCGCTGGGAGGCGGCCCCAGCCCTATCTGGTCGGGACGCAAACCGCCCTGCGTGAGCACCTGGTCTATCACCTGCGGGTTGATGTGGTCCAGCATCATGGCGATTTCACCGCGCAGGAACATCTCCACCGGGTCGCCCCCCACGCGCACCACACCGGTGTACACCGGCTGCCCACGCAGGTCGCGTCCGCATTCTTTGCAGCGGAAACGGGTCTGCTCGCGCTTTACCGGTATCACCGTGCCGCACACGCGGCAGCTGAGACGCTCCACCTCGTCGCGAATGGGGTTCTCCTCTTTGCATTTCGGGCACACCGCGACCGGCAGGTTGTTGGGCGTCTGGCAATCGGGACAGCGTGTCCACTCCGTCCAGCGCAGCTTTTTGTAGAATCGCAGCGCACGTTGCCCCGGCTCGCGTCCGTAAGCCACCTTCCAGCGTCGGGGCTGGTCTGCCAGACTGCGCCCGCACTGGCGGCACAGGCACTGCTTGTCCTCTTGCTTGAACTCGTTCACCGTACCATCCACCGGGCAGGTGCGCTCCTGCAGAGTCATGTCGCCGCCCGCCTGGTACACGAAGTTGGTGAAGATGTAGCCTGCGGTGTAGCCGGTGCGGATGGCGGTTCCATACTGCCCCGTCTGGAAGCGCGCGCCCTTGACATACTTTTGGGGATAGGTCAGCCGCTGTGCGAACTCGAAATACTCCTGCCAGTCTTTGGGCGGTCGGGGCGGCACGATGCCCGCTTCCTCGAACAGGTCGCGCCGATACCACAGCCCAAGAATCCAGTAATCGCTGACGATGGCGTATAGTTTGCCATCGGGTCCGCGCGCGGCGTCGTAGTGGTGCTCGGTCAAGCCCAGCGAGGGCGGTTTCCAGTGCGGATTCTTCTTTCGGTATTCGCGAATCAGGTCGTCCAGAGGCAGGATCAACCCCTGGCGGATGTAGTTTTGCACCTGTCGGATGCTGAGGTCAAACACATCGGGAGCACGGTCGGCGGCGAATGCCATCATCTGTTGCGCCTCCGCCAGACCCTCCGGCAGGGCGAGACCGGTCACGCGCTCGTAGCGGTAGTTCGGGTGCTTGCGGAAGAAGGCGTCAAACACCGCCAGCTCCGCCTGATTCTGCACGCCCGTCGCGCTGCGCAGGGGGATATTCGCCAGCCGGATGGTGACCACGTTTTTGTCTTCAGCGCGCGCTACCGACACCAACAGCAACGCCATGAACAGCAGAGCCAGCCTGAACATCAGATAGAGTTTGCAGGAGCCACTGGCAGGGCGAACCGCATGGAAGGGCTCGTTGAGACACAACGTGGAGACAGAGGAATAACCGTTCCCCTGCAAACGACGCCAGCCTGCGCCGGCTGACTCCCCTCTGCCTGTGGGAGAGGGGTTGGGGGAGAGGTGCCACCGTTTCTGGAGACTGCGCCTGCTCATACCGACTGCTTCCTACTCCGCTCGATGCAAATCGCCGTAACTGATGAGATGGATACCATACTCGCGAACGCGCTGTATCACCTTTTCACTCGTAAGGGCATACGTGACCGCCGCACGCTCGGCAGCGACACGCTCATACCCGATATGCCCCAGAGCACGCATCTCCGGCGTATCCAGCCCCGGATGGTCTACGAGGAGCCACGTACCGGGCGTGAGGCTGTCCAGAATCTGCAGCAGAATCGCCTCCTTACGCTGTGCGTCCGCTTCCTGCCCACCGAGATGCCCTGCCAACTGCACTCCCTCATGCTCCAGCGGCAGCCGATACTCGCGCGAGAGCCTCTGTGTGATGTCGCGCAGATCCGGCGAAGCCATCGGCGTGCCCATGTGGCAGGAGAGGTGCGAGACCTGCGGGATGTCCTCCAGCGCGATTTCAATCTGCGCACGCAGTTCCGCTTCCACCTCTTCCAGCCGATAGCCGCTTTCCAGAAAGCCGGTGCCCGGCGGGAAGTCGTCGCGCTGGCTGGTCATCGGCAGGAAATGTCCGCGCCGGTCGCACAGGCTGGGAGCATGGGTGACAGGTCCCCATTTGCAGCCCTCCCACTCGCTGGTAAGGGTCAGGTGCACGCCCACATCCAGCTCGGGATACTCTCGAAGCATCCGCACCGCCTCTGGGTACCACGGGGCAGGCACCATCACCTCCACGCTGCGCAGGATACCCTCCCGATAACACAGCAGGCACGCCTCGTTCGCCGTGTGGCAAGAACCCATGTCGTCTCCACGCACGACGAGGCGGATTTCGCCGGTATGGCGCTCACGTTCCGTGTCTCTCGCCATTTCTGTGCTCGCCTCGTTCACCTATGTTAACCGAATAACCACTTTGCTGATTCGCCAGAAGTAGAGGTTTTCCTTCTACAAGCCGCTCCAGGTTTCACCCTGTCAGAAGCGGCAAAGCCATCTGCTGCGCCATTTCAACCTCACCTCCTTCCCTTGCAGGGTGTAGGCAAGCATCAGGCTTAACAGAGTAACATCCTTTCCCTCTTTCTGCAGCAGCGGAAAGGCTTTGCAGTCTCCGTTCCTGCCGGACGACATGTGGGCATCATCATTTCTAAATATCTCCGAAGGTATAATGAAATATCAGGCAGTGAGACCACGCAAAATCTACAGGAGGAGACAATGACATCATCAGACCTTTCGCGACGAGAACTGTTGCAGGCGGGAGCAGCAGCACTGGTGAGCAGTGGATTGCTCTTTCGGGAAGCCTCTGCGCAGGGACGGACTCGCTCTACCCCCGTCAAGAACATCATCTTCATGGTCTCCGATGGCATGAGCATGGGTGTGCCATCGATAGCGGAGCCTTTCTCGCAGATGGTGCGCGGCAGAGGCACTCACTGGTTCCGTCTGTTGCAAGACCCCGAAGCGGTGGTGGGGCTGTTTGAAACTCGTTCGCTGGACTCGCTGGTGACCGACTCCTCGGCGGCGAGCAGTGCGTGGGGCAGCGGTTCGCGCGTGTTCAACGGGGCGGTGAATGTTCTGCCGGATGGCACGAAGCTGACACCTATTGCGCACGTGATGCGCCGGGCGGGCAAAAAGCTCGGGCTGGTCACGACCACGACGATTACCCACGCTACACCTGCGGGGTTTGCAGCGTCGCATTGGAGCCGCGATGAGGAACAGGTGATTGCCGAGCAGTATCTGGAGGTGGTGGACGTGCTGATGGGCGGGGGGCGACGCTTCTTTGACCCGGAACAGCGCTCGGATAAACGCAACCTGATCGAGGAATACCAGCGCAAAGGGTATGCCTTCTGGGAGAGGCGCGAACAGGTGCGGGGACGCGAACGCCCGGAGAAGGTGTTGGGACTGTTCTACGGGGGACATGTGCCCTATACCATCGACCATCAGAACGACCCTCAGATCTGGGAACGGGTTCCCACGCTGGCGGAGATGACGCGCGCTGCGCTCGAAATCCTGTCCCGCTCCCCGAAAGGCTTCCTGCTTCAGGTGGAGGGGGGACGTGTAGACCACGCAGCACATGCCAACGATGCCGCCGCTCTGCTCTGGGACCAGCTGGCGTTCGATGATGCCATTCCGGTGGCTGTAGACTTTGTACGCAGGCATCCCGATACTCTGCTGGTCATTACCAGCGACCACGGCAATTCCAACCCGGGATTGAACGGTATGGGCGAAGAGTATCGTGACAGCGCAAAGTGCCTGGAGCGTATCACACAGGCAAAAGGCTCTTACGTTGCCGTTCAGGAGCTGCTGAAGAAGGCGGGCACACCCACTGCCGATAGAGTGCGAGAGGCGGTGCGTGAGATAACAGGTGTGGAGATCACCCGTGAGGAGGCAGAGGTTGTTGCCAGCGTCGCCAGTGGCAAAACCGCCCCCACGCTCAACCGTGCCCATGCCAACCTGTCGGGCGTGCTCGGTGAGATCCTGTCCAACTACAACGGCATCGCGTGGATAGGCACGCAGCACACGGGCGACTGGACGCTGGTGACCGCGCTGGGAGCGGGCAAGGAGATGTTTGCGGGTATCCAGCCGCACAAGGAAGCGTTCCACCGAATGCTGAGGCTGTCCGGCATCTCCTTCCGCAACCCGGAGATGACGCCTGAGCAGGCGAAGCGATACCTCGCCCGCGCACCTCGTATACGCCAGGTGCACTGGGTGTAGCCCTTCTTGGTCGGGGGGTTGTGCTTCTGCCGCAGGAGATGGGTCGTGTCGTGAAGAAGTATAAAATTCCCCTGCCTTGCACCTGCCGCGCGCATCTCCGCAGGGCGGGGGAAGAGATTGGAGAGAGCAGGACGCCTCCAGGGGGAAAAAATGGGCTCTTTTTTGGGCTTATCAGCAGAATGTGTCGGGCTGCCTCGCCCCATGTGCGAGGATGTAGATCTTGTGGACCGCCTGCTTGGAGAGATGCTTCACGAGCAGGAGGGAGAGCACCTGCTGCATATCGCACGCCAGCTCTACGAGGCGGAAGAGGAGGCAGACCCTCAAACCTTGCTGGAACGCTTCCCTCCGTTGCGGGACCCTCATCTGGTGCAAAGGCTCTTGCGGGCATATACTGTGCTGTTCCAGCTGCTGAACACCGTGGAACAAAAGGAGATCGTGCGCGTGAACCGCGAACGACAAATGCAGGCTACAGGCATCCCTCGTCCGGAGTCCATCCGTGAAGCCATACTGCGTTTGAAGGAGAACGGCGTGACCGCCGAACAGATGCAGCAACTGCTGTACCAGATAGACATCTGTCCCACCATTACCGCCCACCCTACGGAAGCCCGTCGCCGCTCCGTACTGGACAAGCTCTATCGGATTGCCCAGCAACTGGCAGAACGTGCTTTGCCTCCGAACGCACCTCGCCTGGACCTGCCTCTGAACACCATCGGTATCGCAGAGGGTGAGATTCGTCGCACACTGACGGCTTTGTGGCAGACGGATGAATTCAGCTCCACAGCGGTCACACCACAGGATGAGGTGCGCCACGCGCTGTACTTCTTCCAGCATACTATCCTCGACGTGGTCGCCTGGCTGACGGACGACCTGCGCACAGCCCTGCAACAGGCATATCCCGAAGCAGAGTTCGAGATACCTCCATTCATCCGTTTTCGCTCGTGGGTCGGAGGCGACCGCGATGGTAATCCCCATGTGACCCCAGAAGTCACATGGTGGACACTGCTCATGCACAAAAAGCTCGTACTGCAGCACTATCTGCGCCGTGTACACCAGCTGCGACGAGAATTGACACAAAGCACCCGTCTGGTACCAGCCAGTGAAGAGCTGCTCCTCTCACTGGAGGAGGATAAAAAGCACCTCACCCTGCCTGCACACATTCTACGTCGCCATACTCGGGAGCCATACGCTCTGAAACTCTGCTTTGTAGAGGTGAGGTTAAAAACCACTCTGCGACATCTGGATGCCCTGACCGATTTTCATGCCGAAGGTCCCTCCTTCGTCGCGCACTTTCCTGCTTACCAGGACAGCCGCGAACTGCTGGCAGATATGCTTCTGTTGCAACGTAGCCTGCGTGAGAACCATGCCCGTGCCCTGGCAGAAGAGGGCAGCCTGGCACATCTGGTCACGCAGCTACGGGTATTTGGCTTTCATCTGGCAACGCTGGACATCCGCCAGCACAGCGATGAACACGCCAAAGCGGTCGACGAGATATTGGCATCCGCAAGAGTGTTGCCCCCTCGTGTGCGCTATGGTGACCTGCCTGAAGAGGAAAAGGTGCGCCTCCTGACCCAGGAGCTGTGCAGCACCCGTCCCCTGCTTCCGCGTGAGTGGGAAGGCTCGCCCCACACCCAGTCGGTGCTGCAGGTCTTTGAGGTCATGAAACACGCTCTGCGTTATATCTCGCCCGACTCGGTGCGGGCGTACGTTATCTCGATGACTCATGGCATCAGCGACATTCTGGAGGTGCTGCTCCTGGCGAAGGAGGCTGGGTTGGTACGCTGGCGGAACGGACACATGGAAAGCGATATCGATGTGGTTCCGCTGTTCGAGACCATCCGCGACCTGCACACCTGCCACACCCTGATGCGCGACCTGTTTGCCAATCGCGCTTACAGGCACCATCTCCAGGCGCGAGGCAACTTTCAGGAAATCATGCTGGGATACTCGGACAGCAGCAAGGATGGCGGCTATCTGGCAGCAAACTGGTCCTTGCATGAAACGCAGGCACGCCTGGCACAGACCTGCCGCAAAGCGGGGGTGGACTTTCGCCTCTTTCATGGTCGTGGCGGCACCATTGGACGCGGAGGCGGACGCGCGAACCAGGCCATCCTCTCGCAACCACCCGGGAGTATGAACGGACGCATTCGATTTACCGAGCAGGGCGAGGTGGTGTCATTCCGCTATGGACTTGCGCCTATCGCACATCGGCACCTGGAACAGATTGCCAACGCGGTGTTGCTGGCTACAGCGGGCTGCGTGCGTAAGCGTATTCCACGACGCTGGCAGCAAGCCATGGAACAACTGGCACGCTACTCCCTGCAGGTGTATCGTGCACTGGTGTACGAGGACGCGGATTTCTGGACGTTCTATACCCAGGCAACCCCCATCTCCCATATTAGCCGATTGCCCATCGCCTCCCGTCCTGTCTTCCGCCCCCAGGGAGACGTCGTAGGGCTGGAGAACCTGCGTGCCATCCCGTGGGTCTTTGCCTGGGTGCAAAGCCGCTACGTGATACCCGGCTGGTACGGAGTGGGAAGTGCGCTCGAATGGTTCGGCTCTCAGGGCTCTGAGAACCTGGAGTTGCTTCAACACATGTACCGTCAGTGGTCGCTCTTTCGTATGGTTATAGACAACGCTCAGCTGGAGCTGGTGCGAGCACATCTACCCACCGCGCGGCTGTATGCGTCGCGGGTGCAGCCCGCTGAACTGGGACAGCGTCTCCACCAGACCATTGAACGGGAATATCAGCGCACGGTGGAGTGGATACTGCGTATCACTGGACAGACCGAGCTGATGCAGAACGCCAAAGTGGTGCAGCGCACCGTGCTGCTGCGTAACCCGGCGGTCATGCCTCTGAACAGGTTGCAGCTCGCGTTGCTGGACCTCTGGGAGCACCAGAAGGAACAGGATACACAGGGCGCCTGGCACGATGCTATCCTGCTGAGCATTGCAGGTATCGCCGCTGCCATGCAGAGTACGGGTTAGCCAAAAAGCGGCGCCAGAGATGGCGCCGCAAAATGTTCCACACGTTGCTATCTACAGCTTGCACTACTCGGTTGCTGTTTCAGCGCTTTTTCCCTGCGCAGGCTTGCTCTTGGGGTCTGCAGGCAAGGTTCCCGCCTTGAGCTCGTCGCCGTTGGAAACGCCGTCCTTGTCCGAGTCCAGCTTCTCCACAGACTTGAGAATCTCCGCGGTCAAGTCCTGCGTTTTCTTCTCCTGCAATGCCTTCTGCAGGTCCTTGCCGTAGACATTGAGCTCCTTGCCCTTCACGTGACAGCTCATGCACTTCGCTTTCGCCAGCGCACTGTCCTTCGGAGCCGGATACGTCTTGTTGAAAACGACCTGCATTTTGGGCGATGCCAGCGCGCTCATCATCAGCCCAAACGCAAGCACAGTGCTGATGTACACTCTGTTCTTGTTCATGCGGTTCCCTCCTTCAGGTTTCGTTTTTCTGTTCGTAACCACTGTCGCTTTTGTCGAGATGCTACAGGGCTATGGCTTGCTCTTGGGGTCTGCGGGCAGGGTACCCACCTTGATCTCGTCGCCGTTGGAGGCGCCGTCCTTGTCCGAGTCCAGCTTCTCCACAGACTTGAGAATCTCCGCGGTCAAGTCCTTCGTTTTCTTCTCCTGCAATGCCTTCTGCAGGTCCTTGCCGTAGACATTGAGCTCCTTGCCCTTCACGTGACAGCTCATGCACTTGGCTTTCGCCAGTGCACTGTCCTTTGGCGGGGAACAGGTTTTCGTGAAAACCACCAAGTACTTAGGCGTCGCCAAAGCGCTCGTTATCAGCCCAAGCGCCAGCAAGGTACTGAACAACAATCTGATTTTCACCAGCGCGGTTCCTCCTCCATCGGTGTCCAATATCCATCCACTCGTATTATATTACAAAATTTGCCTCAGGACAGAGAGCATACGAAGATTTTGGACGAAAAATACCCGGCCACAAGAGAACTCTGTCGCCTACTATCAGACCCCAGCAAGGAGAAGGGAGTTTCACGCATTTCTCGTCCCTTGCGCCGCGCCGGCATGCATCTATCCTTGTATTCCTGCACGTTCATCAAATATTCGTTCGGTAGAGAGAGGTTTACCTGTACCGGAAAGCGAATAAAGTAAATAATAGAAGGAAGTAAGAGTCACGGGGCAGTACCTGCCTGAACATTCATCGACGAGTGAGAGGCGTAGCCATGCAAGTACAATTCCGCGATATGGAAGGCTCGTTGTCTGCAGCAGCACGCGACTACATCGAAAAGAAAATCCAGAAGCTCGAGCGTCATTTCAAAAACTTTCGCACTGCGGCTGTGGTACACGAGGAGATACGTGGCAGACACACGATAGAAATCACCCTCAACGGCGATGGCATCACCCTGCGCGCAGAAGACACGAGCAATGACCTCCGAGCCACCGTAGATCGGGTGGTAGACAAACTGGAAGCGCAGCTGGCGCGTTTCAAGGGTAAGAGATTCCGCTCGCTGGCGAAGCGCGACCGGGAGGACATGTTACATGCGGAGGAGATTACGCTTCTGCTGGAAGCCACTGGAGAAGAGCCGACCACCGAGCCTGGTGAAGAAGAACCCCCTCCCTTCCGCATCGCACGCATCAAGCGATTCACGCTGAAGCCTTCCACACTAGAAGAGGCAGCGATGGAAATGGAGATGTTACAGCACGACTTCCATGTTTTTCTGGACATGGAAACGCAGGGTGTGCGGGTGCTCTACCGCCGCAAAGACGGAACCTACGGTTTGCTGGTTGGTGAAGAGTAGCCGGTGACCTTTTGCGCGGAGCCCCTTCCTGCCCGGAAGGGGCTTCTTGTGCTTCTGTGGTGGCAATTTTGCGACTTGTGGTGTAAGATATTAGTGCACCAATAGCGTGGAGAAGAGAGGCGAAGACGATGACGGACACCAAATCTCCGCTACAGCAAGCTCGAGCATCGTATCAACCCAAGTTGCCACCTGCTTTGCGGACGGGGCACGTCGCCGTGCAGCTGGGTGAACCCACCGAGCCGGCGACCGACAAGGAGCAGATTCGCAAACTCTTTCCGCTCACCTGCGGTCAGCCCATCGCAACGCTGGTGGAAGGCAAAGGAGACCTGAGCACGAAGCCACTTCGGGTAGGCGTGGTGCTTTCCGGAGGACCCGCGCCCGGCGGCCACAATGTGATTGCCGGTGTGTTTGATGCGCTGAAGGCGGCAAACCCCGATAGCAAGGTGTACGGCTTCCTCAAGGGACCTGCGGGTGTGATCAAGGGCAAGTATATCGAGCTCACCGCCGACACCGTAGACCAGTACCGAAACACCGGCGGCTTCAATATGATTATGACCGGGCGCGATAAGATTGAAAAGCCGGAAGAGCTGGAAGCCTGTCGCAAGAACTTCGAAGAGATGGGACTGGATGGGCTGGTCATCATCGGGGGCGACGATTCGAACACGAACGCGGCGGTACTCGCGGAGTACCTGCGCTCGGTAGGCTCCACCACCTGCATCATTGGCGTACCCAAGACCATCGACGGCGATATGAAGAACGAGCTGATCGAAGCCTCGTTCGGTTTCGATACCGCCAGCAAGGTGTACTCCGAGCTGATTGGCAATATCGCCCGCGATGCCACTTCGGCGGTGAAGTACTGGCACTTCATCCGCTTGATGGGACGCGCAGCCAGCCATGTGACTCTGGAATGCGCTCTGCAAACCCACCCCAATATCGCCCTCATCTCGGAAGAGGTGCAGGCGAAGGGTATCACCCTCGAGCAGATTGTGCAGCAGATTGTGCACTCGGTGGTGAAGCGGGCGCAAGCGGGTAAGAACTACGGCATCGCCCTGGTGCCAGAAGGGCTGGTGGAGTTCATCGCTGAAATTAAGACGCTGATCGATGAGCTCAGCGCGATACTGGGACAGGAGGAGGAGTATATCCACAGCCTGCCAGACCACTCCGAGCGTGTGCAATACCTGAGCACCAAGCTCAGTGACCACAGCGCGCGGGTATACGGCTCCCTGCCGCAGGACATTCAGGAAGTGCTTCTGCGCCGCGACAGCCACGGCAACGTGCCTCTGTCGCAAGTGGAGACGGAACGACTGCTTATCGACCTCGTGTCCGACCGCATCCGCGAAATGCAGGCGAAGGGCGAGGCAAAAGAGGTGAAGTTCAGCCCCTTAAGCCACTTCTTCGGCTACGAAGGGCGGTGCGCCGCTCCGTCTAACTTCGACGCCGACTACGCCTATACATTGGGCTATGCTGCCGCACAGCTCATACGCGCCGGGTTAACAGGCTATACGGTGTACGTGCGCAACCTGACGAAGAGCGCGGATGAATGGATAGCAGGTGGCGTGCCTGTGACGATGATGCTGAACATCGAGGTACGCAAAGGCAAGCCCACACCTGTTATCCGCAAGGCGCTGGTGGACCTGAACGGCAAACCGTTCCAGACCTTTGCCCAACAGCGCGAGAAGTGGGCTGTGGAGGACGATTACCGCTTTCCCGGACCCATCCAGTACTTCGGTCCGAGCGAAATCTGCGACGCGCCTACGATCACTCTACAACTGGAGCGCGGTTAGCGAAACCTCTTCCCGCCCCTCTCCTGACCGGAGAGGGGCGTTTTGCTGCTTATTCGTCTCCTGTCAGACCGAAGTTCCGCACAAGGATGCCAAAGTCAAACAGGCTGATCTCCCCATCTCCGTCGAAGTCGGTAGTGGGGTCAAAACCCGGCTCGCCAGATATTTTGCCAAACGCCGAGACCAGCTTGCCGAAGTCGAACAGACTGACCTCGTTGTCGCCGTCGGCGTCGCCCCCCGGCAGCGATACGTTCAGCGTGCCGCTAGCGGGCACATGGACGCCGCGCAACACCCGCCGCAGAGAGCGGTCTGCCTTGAACGCCAGGTCCCATGTGCCTACCGGCAGGGCAATCTGCGCGCTTCCCCCTTCCGAAAGCACGACCGTTTGCGTCTCCAGAGGTTGCGCGTCGTTGGAATGGCGCACCTGCACCTGCACGCTCACTTGTGAATAGTCGCCGATGAAATCGTTCAGCGAGATGGCGCAGGCAGTGTTGGAGCGAGGCATCGCAGGCGGAATGCCCACCCCTACGGTCACGTCATCGAAGTAGAAATCGGTGGCATTGCTGGCAAGTCCACGAATGCGCACGGTGGTAGCACCATAAGCGGGGTTGCGGGGTTCGGTCTTGAGCGCACCGTCCAGAATGAACAGAACCTCGTTAGGCTTCCACAGCCATATCGCCGCGTGATGCCAGCCCGTGGAACGCGAGGTGCCGCTGAAATTTGCCCATGTCGCGGCTCCCCCTCCCTGGCTGGCGAACGAGTCGGGCGGATAGTACGCCGGGTCTGAAATGTCTCCTCGCACCTGATAAGTGCTCAGGTTCGCTTTCGGATCGAAACTCGCTGCCCCCAGCGAGAACGATTCCACCTGTCCGGTGGTCACGCCCGCGCCCACATCCAGCAAACCTGTAGTATAATACAGCAGCTCCACCCAGGCGTTCGCCTGTTTATTTGCGGAGCCTGTATCGTAGAACCACCAGTCCACGTACGCCCCCGCTCCCAGCGGCGCCGCGAGGTTGAGGAAGTTGGCTCGGTGTGCCCCCGCCTTTAGCCAAAGGCTCTGTGCCCCTCGCGCCTTCGCATCGGCAGGTTGAGGCAAGTAGGGGTCACCCGGATAGGCTGGGTGCGTATAGGGAGTAACGATATGGACCAGCTGCAGGTTGGGCGGGGCAATCTGCCCGTGCCAGACGTTGCGTGTCCGCCACACTATGTCGAACAGGTCGTTCGGGTTGTCATACTGTTCCAGCTGCTGTTGCCCCTGGTAGCTTTCAAAGTTGTCCGAGAAAACTACCTGAGCTCTGGCGATACCCACCGCCCCAAGGAGAAGCATCCAGAAGATCATTCCGAGAACTCGCATCGCTCTATCTCCTTTCATCGCCTCCAGGCTCGACGAGAGCCCCGCCTGATTGCACTCTCTTCCGAAAGGGAATCCTATCACGGCGCAAGGTGATTGTCAAACTGGTATCTCTACGGGTTTTTGGGTATCTTAATAACAACGAACGGGTGACGGCAGAATATGGAACAACCGGTACGGCAGAGCTGGAGCAGAAGAGGGGTAGCGATGAGAAGGCGATGGTTGTGGATGGTGATTCTCTGGTGGCATCTTGGCAGCGCTGTATGGGCAGCCAGTAGCAGTGTGCAGCTGATTGCCACCACCGTGCTGGATATTCCGGTCAAAATCATTCGCGTCCACATGAACGATGAAAACGTCAAGGTAACGGGCATGCTGGCAAAACAGCAGCGTGGACGCACCGAGCCACTGGAGAGCATGGTGGCACGCGCTCAGCCTACCGCAGCCATCACCGGCACTTTCTTCGGGACGCGCTCCTATCTACCCGTCGGTGACATCGTGATAGAAGGGAAGATGGTGCATTTCGGCGGTATCGGCACTGCGCTGTGCATCACTCCCGACAACCAGGTGGAGTTTGTGGATGTCCAGCGCAACCGTCGCGAGGACTGGAGCGCTTACGATTTCGTCATCCGCTCGGGACCGCGCCTGGTGAAGGCTGGCAAAATCGGGGTGTATCCGCGTGCAGAGGGCTTTCGCGATAAACATCTGCTTCGTCCGGCGTGGAGGCTGGCGGTCGGTGTGACGCGCGAGAATCAACTGCTGTTCGTCGGCACGCGCAAGCCTATCACCTTGAGACAGATGGCAATGGTGATGCACCGATTGGGCTGCGTGGACGCCATCAATCTGGATGCTGGCTCCTCCACCGGCATGTACTATCGCGGCAGGATACTGATGCGCCCTCTGCGTCGGTTGACCAATCTGGTGTTGGTCTACGAGAACCGCGAGCAATTTGAACAACGGAAGTATTCCATACTACCGTTGCGCATCAGGCACTCCGCCTTCGGCAGTAGCAAGCCATAGGAGCACCTTTCCCAGGGTGCCAACGGCTCGGTGAGAGCCTCGCCCTCCAGAGGGTGCAGGCAAAACGCACAAGGACAGGAGCAATGAGAAGTGCCTCGCTCTCATGGTATCTCGTTGCGCTCCAGCGGGCGTGTCGAGGGGATGACCTCTGCAAAAGCAAAGGAGCGACGGATATCCAGCAGGCGTACCTTAACCCGCTGCCCTGCATATTCTGCACCATCGGTGAGGTCTAGCAAGAAGCCGTCCGTCCAGCCGATGAACTTCAGGTTGCCGTTTGCAGCCAGCGAGGAGGGCTCCACCAGGCACTCCACCACCTGCGCTCGCCGGAAACCCAGCCAGGAACGGTCAAAGTCCGCCATGGTACCCTGTCGGATATCGTAGCTCTCCAAGTGCCTGTCCGGGTCGCTACGCACATAAATGGCGCAGTGGAGAGTATGCTCTAGTTCGTCTACGTTTTCGCCCTCCGGACCGATAAGAAGCTCTGCCACTTTGGGGTGTGCGATGACCAGATAAGCTTCCGCATGCTCGGCGGCGGCGCGACGGGTAAGCTCCCGTTCGATGTCCAGGCTGACCGATTCGGGGGCGATGATGCGTCCTCGTCCACCGCAATAGGGACACCGCTCCATCAGCAGTTCCACCACCGACTCGCCGGTGCGCTTGCGCGTCATCTGCACCAGTCCCAGCGGGCTGATATGGCTGATTTTGGTGCGGGCGCGGTCGCGCTTGAGGGCACGTTCCAGGGTGCGCATCACTTGCTGGCGGTCATGCGCGCTGGTCATATCGATGAAATCAATCACGATGATCCCCCCTAAATCGCGCAGGCGCAGCTGCCGTGCCACTTCCTCGGCGGCTTCGATGTTGGTCCGCAAGATGGTGTCGGCGAGACTCGTGCTGCCGGTGAACTTCCCTGTGTTTACATCGATGGTGGTCAGCGCTTCGGTCTCGTCTATCGTCAGATAACCGCCCGACTTCAGGTAAACCTGTCGCTTCATCAGGCGGTCTATCTCCTGCTCGATGCGGAAGTGGTCAAAAATCGGTTCGTGCTTGTCGTACAGCTCGATGCGTGACTTGAGCTTAGGCGCGAAGCGACCGGCAAGTTCCACCGCTTTCTGAAACTCCTCCGGGTCGTCAATCACCATGCGCGTCGTATCCGAGCTGAAGATGTCGCGCACCGTCTTGTACAACAGCGAGTAGTCTTTGTGGATCAACGCGGGCGCCTTCGCCTTGCGAGCGGTCTCCTGAATCTTGCCCCACTGCTCCAGAAGCCATTCGATATCCTGCAGCAGCTGCTCTTCGCTTTTGTCTTCTGCCTCGGTGCGGATAATCAGCCCGAAGCCCTCTGGACGCAACTCTCGTCCCACTCGCTTGAGCCGTTCACGCTCCTTGGGGTCGGTGATTTTGCGCGAAACGCCCAGGTGCTCGCCCTCCGGGGTCAGTACCACGTACCTGCCGGGCAGGGTGATCCGTGTCGAGACTCGGCAGCCTTTGGTGCCGCGCGGACCCTTGGTGACCTGAACCAGAATCTCCTGCCCCACGCGCAGAATCTCCCGGATGTTGCGGTTGCGCAGGGCAGAGCGACGCATCGACGCGGGAGCAGGGGTCTCCTCGCCGCTTTCGGGCAGGATGTCGCCGACGTACAGAAAAGCATTGCGCTCCAAACCGATATCCACAAACGCCGCGTCCATACCGGGCAGCACGTTCGCCACACGCGCCTTGTAGATACTGCCGACGATGCGTTCTTCACGCTCCACATGCAGCTCCATCAGCCGGTCCTCTTCCAGAACGGCAATGCGCGTCTCACGGCTGCCCACGTTGACGATGATTTCTTTTTTCATCCGCTTGCCTCACCTCCTTTCCGAGGCTGTCGTCCACTGTCGCCACTCTTGCGGGGTGTTCAGGTTGACGAAGCACTGTCCGTCGGCATCGAAGGGGCGGATGACCTCTTCCTCTGCCCACCGCAGAGTGCCCGCACTCTCCAGACGTTGCAGAAGGCGCCACACGGCATGTTCACCCTCTTGCAGGCTCGCCTCGATAAAGGACACCGCTTCGGGAAACCAGGCGGCGTGCAAAGGTTGAGCTTGTCCTCGCCAGAGTGGCACATGCGCCACCGCGCCTCCGGCATTCTCCAGCAGCCACCTGCCGAACTCCACATGGACGAAGGGCATATCGCAGGCGCAGACGAAGCAGGGCTGCTGCAGGTAGCGCAGGGCGGTACGTATGGCTGCTGCCACTCCGGCACCCGGATGCTCATCTGGTATCCAGAGGACACCCCGCGACGTCACCCATTCCGGGAGACCACCGACCACCACCCGCTTCTCAAAACCGGTTTCCAGACGGCTCAGAACATGCTCCAGCAGGGGACGACCGTGCCACTCCAGCAGGGCTTTATCACGCCCCATGCGCCGGCTACCGCCTCCCGCGAGCACGACAGCTGCCACCTGCAAGGGTTCCCTCACACTCTTTCAGTCACAGAGGCGATTTCACCCCTCAAGAGCGCTCTGTATGCACTCGCCATACACAGTATACCAAACTCTTACATCCCTGCCGTGTAGGGTGTCCTGTCCGCAGAGGACACTCCCAGCAGGTCGTACACTTCCTCGCGGAGGAGGTGCTCGCACTCTGAGGAGACCATCAGCGTGCCGTAGTAGCGATACGCCACATCCACCTCATATCCGCCGAGAGCGTAATCCGCCGCTGTGGGGATATATCCCCAGCAACCGTTGCTATAGCCCAGCACGATGGTTGGCTGATGAGGCGATTGTCTCACGAAATCCAGCGCATAATGCACAAACATCTCGGCAGGGAAGGCAAGCAGGTGCACGTCTCCTATTCGCAGCAGCTGCATCTCGAAAGGCAGATGCGTCGGCTGCCCTTTTTCTGCAGCCAGCACCAGGTCCTGCGCCCAGCGTACCATATCCTGTCGCCAGGTGAGCACATGCACTGGTTCGCCCTTTTGTTCGGCAAGGTGTAGTTCGCTTTCCATCTGGTGCAGATGCTGTTGCGCCTCTTCGGGCGAAGGCAGGTAGTAAGGCAGATTCACGGTGCGCAGAGCCCCGGACAAGGGGATGTCCTGCACCGGCTCCGCCTGATGGGAAGCCACCACGACCGACGCTCCCAAAATGTCGCCCAGCTTGCGCGCAGTGGCGAAGGAACCACGCTCGACGGGGTTGATGTCTCCGGCACAGCCTTGCAGGAACATGGGTACACCCATTCCAACACGCCGCAGGAACTCACACGCCATGCCGGGGAAGTCTGCGCTGACCCACAGGTTTTGTCCGCCCAGCACCACAGGATGAGTGGCATGCGCAAAAAGGGTTGCCAGAGGCGTGCCCGACTCGCGTTCTACTTGCAGTACATCCACATAAGGCTGGATGGGACGACGCGGATTACCCCCCAGCACCATCTGCCCTTCCCGCATTTCACGCCGGTTGATACCTATCTGCACCGATGCCCTTCCCCATCGCAAGCGTGCCGGCTCCAGCGTGTCCGCAGCCTGTTGGATCGCGCCGATCACCTTCCTTGCCATTACGTCGCAATACAGGTCATCGCGTGCCCCCATGGCGCGGAAAGTGCGTGTGACCGGACCGGAATGGGTGTGTGAGCAGTTCAGCAAGAGTCTTTCCGGGGGGATACCTACCTTCCGCGATACGCCATCGCGTATCATCGCCACGAGGTCGAAATCCAGTGCTACCAGATCGAGGCTCACTACCGCGGCGAGGCTTGGACCATCCTCCAGCACCAGCGCTCGTGCCATTAGCTCATCGTGCACTCCGAGGCAACCGCTGGGACGCCCCGCGTACCCCGCCAGCCAGACGCCGACAGGCGGTGTGATGTTGGTTTCGCAAACGGCAGCTTTCAATGCCATGTTCCTTCCTCCTGAGCGACGGTTCCGCCCCCACGCTCGATCTTCTGGAGCCGTTCAATCATCCTCCCTATCTTGTGTCGGTGTTCCATCAGAGGGCGAGGGTCGGTGGTAAAGTGTGTCAGGTCACGAGAGATGTGCTCCGGTACCTGCAGCAGCTTTTCAGCCTCGCTGATCACCGAGGCGGGGGCTTTGCCACGCAAGCGCTCTATCTGCTTCTGGAGTATGACGAAGTACTCATAGTCTTCCACGCCGTCGCGCAGGTTCTCCCAGCGTATGGAAGGAGACGGCGGCTCGATAGCGGGAGGATGCTGCCCATTCGGGTCGCGACGCGGTGGGTATAGAAAACGCCCATCGCCATTACCCCAGAACTGTTTGGTGCCCTGTGGCACGCCGTATCCGCTCACGTAGCTCATTGGGTCTTCCCAGGGATTTTGCAGGCTGTTGGGGAAAGCGGTGGGGCTGGTCCACCAGGTGGTTTCCCAGATGAGAATACCCTGAATGCCGTACTGCCATGTCTGCCACCCCCACAGACGCATCTCTATGCCCGGGTGCTCGATGAACAGCCCAATGTAAGGAGCACGCGGACCGGTGCAGATATACCACCATACCTCCTCGCCTGCCTTCTTGCGCTCCTCTGCCTTCTCGCGCGTCCATTCTGGCGTGAGGCCGCACCACAGGTCTACGTGTCCGTACAGCGGCGGCTCTGGCTGTTCGGTCAGCATCCGGCGGATGCCGGGCGCGTGGCGCTTGATACGTTGCATTCCCTCGATCACAAATTCGTAATCGCGAGGCTCTGGCTCATCGAACCAGTAGACGTATGCCTTTTCCAGCCAGCCCCTCTCGCGCAAATGCGCCTCCACCTGACGCACGTAGTCGCCCCAGAGCCGTTCGTATTCGGGAGTGCCCGTTTGGAAACCGCCAAACTCGCCCGCGTAACGCTCGTAGAACGTGCCGCCGCCCATTCCCTCCAGAGGGAGCACGAAAGCATTGAACCCCACCTCATCCAGATAGTGCTTCGCCGCTTCGTCGAACTCGCTGAAGTCCACGATGACCTTTTTGTCTGCGCCTTCGCCTTCGAAACGCACCCGAATGGGCGCGTAGGCATAGAACGAGTATGGCGCGATGCGGTGCTCGGCGAAGGAACGCATGTACATCTCCCACACCTGTTTCTCCTGTTCCGGCGTTTGCAGGTGATGATACCGCTTGATGTTCCACGCGCTGATGCCAAAACCACTGCGCAGGGTGGGCGATTGGGGCAGGGCAAAGTCGAAGACGGTCACCTGCAGGGGCACAGTGATTTCGCCCCGGTTGGTGCGCACGGTGATCGTGCCTTTGTAGTCCCCCGCTACGGCGCTTTCCGGCACGTGAACCAGTATCCACAGTGCCTGATTGCGTCCCTGCGGCAGGACGAGAGGGGTCTTGAGCGGGGGCAGAGGGTCGGGATACTCGCCGGGTACGCCCAGGCTATCGCTGGGGTGCTCCACATGCACTGTAGCCACCTCGTACAGGCGTATCTGGGAGGCGTTGATGTGTGTCTTTGCACCTGTCAGGTCACTCACAGAGACGCTTTCCAGCACGGTGTTTGGTTCCTTTGCCCGCAGCACTAGCTGCGCCGGTTCGAATTCGCCTCGTGCCGCCTCGATGAGCATGGCGGTGCTGGGTTTGCCAGAAGGCGCAGGGCGATCCCGTCCCACCTTCCATGCGCCCTCGCACCACCAGACTTCGCCGAAGCCCGCAGGTGCTGAAAGGGGATAGCCGTAGCCTGATTCGTCCAGAACCACAGTGGTCACCTCAGTCTGTACGGAATAGAGAATCGCTCGTCCAGAAGTAACACGCAACGCTATGGTATGTTTACCCGCCGATAGCCCAGTTAGCCTCAGCACCGTGTCGCCGCTGGCATTGGGCTTCAGGGTCAATTGACCCAGTGGTTGCCAGCGACCGTCCACCCCCAAGGAGACCTCTATCGGACGGGAGGCGGGTTGCCGGTTGGTCCAGCGGATGCGCCAGCTGCCTGGCTCGGGGGACCACTGAACCTGCAAACCGGGCGTGGTGACGCGCTCCTCAAACACCAGTGTCTGCCCGATGATGGGCACGCCCCGGTAATCTACTTTCGCACGAAAGCGGTAAGTGTCTACCTGAGCATACGCCCCCTCGCCTTCCACCGCAAGCCGCACATACACCTGTCTCGTCGGAAAGAGGTTCTCGGGCAACGATGTCTCTACCGACCCTGCCCGTGAGGCGTTCATCACCCGCTGCCACTGCTGTCCATCCCTGCTGACGTCCACCACCAGCGAGCCGCCTGTGTGGTAGTTGACGTTGATCCGAACGCTTGCCTGATGCATGGTGGAGGGGAGGGCATAGCGATAAATCACCTCGCTCCCTGCGCTGAACACCCAGCGGTTGGTGTTGAAGTATGCGTTCTGTCGGAAGAGGGTGCGATGGATATTGGTGCCGTACCAGCCCAAAGCGTGCGAGTCGGTATACTTTCCGTCCCGTACAATCTCCCCCTCGCCCAGCGTCCAGTTACCCCAGCGACGGTGTACCACCTGTGCAGGGTACAGCTCGGCGTTCTGGAAGTAGGCAACCCCTTTCAGGTGCCACTGTCCCAGCCGGATAAATAGCGACGATGAGTTATCAGGTGTCTGGAAGGCGTAGGCGTGCTCGCGCCAGTCCGGGCTGGCGAGGAAATCGTGGTTGACCGCGTTGAGCCCGCTGATGATGGTTCCGTTTCCCTCTGCTCTGGCACGGAAGCGAAAAACGTATGCTCTGCCTGAGGGCAAATTCAGCACAGGCGTACGCCAGTATGCGCTGTCCTCGCCCGCGCCGCGCACCGCCAGTACCTGTTTGCCGTGTGCTTCAGCACGAAACACACTCTGTTGCACGTTCCAGTCGGCTGGCACGCCGGACGCTTCTCCTGTCTGCCACTGCGAAAACGGCGGTAGCAGATTCTGCGCCGCCAGCTGGGGAAACGTCGCCAGCAGTACTCCGAGAAGAAGAAGTCGCATCGTCACCTCCAGCCTCGCACGCTTCGGTGGGTCATCTCGTCGTTGATGTCGCCACTCCACAATAGGAGATGTCTCTCTTGCTTTCCACTTCGACACACATCCAAGCACTCCTGCTCCTTGGTCGTTCGCCCAGGCTGATTCGTGCCTTCACCCTCTGCAGGGCGAGGCTCCCGCCGAGCCGTTAGTTCCCATTGTTCCCTTCACCGAACCCCTTCCCAGCGCAGGAGATGGCTTTGCCGCCCTGCGGCTCGCAAGGACATATTGGTCACGCCATATCACCAAAAAGAGAATCCTAGAAGTTCAAACCACTGAGGCTGTTCGAAAAATCGGTGAGTATCGGGTATAAAACATACTATGAAACACACACACTTCAGACAAACTACCCTCGCCACCATACGGGTACGCACCATTTACAGCCTTGTCCAGCGCTTTTGCCAACTCCACCCTCTCCCCAAACGACGCGGACGACCCTGCAAATACTCCGAAGCCCTCATCCTCACCCTCTGGCTGCTTGCCGTGCGCGAAAACGCCTCCTACCGACGCCTGCTTTTGGCGCTTGCCCCCGAAATCCTGCCCGACCACCCTCTGCCTGCCTTAGGCACGCTCGCCTACCGCTTGCAGCATCTTGCAGACAAACGCCTGCAACAACTGCTCCATTGGCTTGCCCAGCAGGGCATGGCGTCAGAGACGCTGACCTGTGAAACGCCGTGTGTGTTTGTGGATGGCACGGGCGTGGGATATGCCTCGCCGTTTTTCGCGCAGTATTTGCGAACAGATACGTCAGCAGCGTTCGCATGTGAAGGTGGTGGCGTTGGTGTATTGGCAGGGGGATCGGGCGTGGGTGATAGGGTTATCGTGTGGGGCGGCGTATGCGGATGAGGGGCGGCTGTTGGGGGCGTGGGTGGAGCGGTATGGTCGTGGTGGGTTGGGGTCTGGCACTTTGTTGGTGGGGGACAGGTTGTATGGGTATCGGGCGCGATTGTTGAAGCAGTTGGAGGAGGCGGGTTGGTTGCCTGTGGCGCGTGTGGAGGCAGGGTTGCATCAGCAGGTGCGTGCGGATGCGCGGTTGCGTGCGCGTTTGCGTGCAGAGCAGTATGGTTGGGCGTTGGGGGAGCGTTATCGGATAGAGCAGGTGTTTGGGAGCGTGAAGAGTGCGTATGGGAGCGTGTGGCGAGCGCGTTCGTGGGAAGGTGCACGGGTATGGGTGTGGGGGATGTTTGTGTTGTGGAACATGGTGGGACTGGTGCAGGTGCTGGGAGGCGTTTGTTTTTTGTGTTGGTTGTGGGTGTGGTGGGTTACGCGATTTTTCGAACACCCTCCAAACCACTTGACTTTATTGGCAAAAGGGGGTATCATAGAAGCGTGAATACGTATTCACAAGTGGAAAAGAACCTTTCTGGTGGCGATAATCGGTTGGCAACAACCGTGAGCATATCACTTTCTAAGGGGGGTTAATTCCATGTTCAAGCGAAACGCTTTCACGCTCATCGAGCTGCTTGTGGTGATCGCGATTATCGCGATACTGGCAGCCATTCTGTTCCCGGTGTTTGCGCAAGCCCGCGACAAGGCACGACAGACGTCGGACCTGAGCAACCTCAAGCAAATTGGTCTGGCGGTGCAGATGTATGCCCAGGACTACGACGAGACGATGGCTCCTGCAGAGGCGTGGCGTCCTGACTTACAGGGTGATCCCGGTCAGTTCGTGACGTGGATGGCGCTGGTACTGCCCTACACCAAAAACCACCAGATTTTCCGTTCGCCCAAGTACGCTCTGCTCTTCCCCGAAAACGTGGCAAACTGGCTGAACTACGGTTTGCACGGTAGCATCGTACAAGGCTCTGCACCCAACCGTGTGCTTCCCGTTTCCTATGCAGCGGTGAACCTGCGCTGGTCCACCTGGCCGCACCAGACCACTGTAGGAGCTGCACGCGGGCATGGGGAGGGCTACAGTGGACGTGGTGGTATGTACGCCTCTTACCCGCAATGGACAACCGGCGATTCGCCCGTCACGCTGGCTGCCATCGAGGAGGTCGCTTCCACCCGCATCATTGTTAACGGTATCAACTATCATATCATTAGTGGTTGCGACCTCGATATACTGGACGATAACGGACAATTGCCCTGCGGGTTCACCGTCGCTACCTATCTGAACACAGGGGGGCAACCGCCCTGGGCTGTCAACATGAATCCACCCAACCGAAGTACGCTGGCTCCGTTCGCGGGCAACATGAACGTGGTCTTCGCCGACGGTCATGCGAAGGCTGTGCCCTGGGGCACGGGATGTCCGCATGAGTACACTGTAGAGGCAGACCGAACGCTGGTGCCAACACGCTGCCGGCAATGAGGAGGTGGCAGTGATGACCCGCCGCGAAGTACCACTGCCGGTGGCTATCGGCGTGCTTGTAGTGATACTGGCTATTGTGGTGGCAGTGCTCTGGCGTCAGACCTCACCGCCCAAAGAGAGCGTGTTGAAAAGCTGGGCACCCTATCCACAGATACCCGCTCAGCAAGGAACAACACCACAATCGTCCCGATAGCAAGCACCTTTTCGTTGGCAGGCGCATCCGCGCCTGCCAACGGTGTCTTCCCAGATCTGCAGACTCCCTCTCCACTGACCGATAATCGATACTGATTGCCGTCCTTGCATCCGCATGGGGGTGCAACAGGGGGGTATGGCTATGAAACCCGACGATGTCGCCATCCGACCGGTGGTTTACGGCAATGCGATTCGCCCTGTGCATCGCGAATCGCCCTCGCGCGACTCCACAGGCGGGCAACGCCCCCCCACGCGCGAACAAACAGAAGCCGAAGAACCGGAAACGATAGAAGATGGCGAGCAGACAGTCCCTGAGGAGACTCACCTGATAGACCTGCGAGTGTAGAGGAGAAGATGAGCCTTTTGGGATACTTGACCGCCGCAGAAGTGGAACCGTCGTTGTTCATCGGTGCGGCGATGAGTACGGACTCTTTTGGGCTACCGGTGGAGTTTCGTTACACCGAGCCGATGCGTGCGACACCGCTGCAGCGTATTCTTTACGGCAATGCCCTGCATCGTTACCTGTGCCGAGAGGTGATTGCCCAAACCCTGTTGCAGGCGATGGAGACACACCCCGAGGTGTGGATTGTTCAGGAGGAGATGCTGCTGGAGCCTCTGGAAGCGATGCATGCGCCTGTCGTAATGCTTTTTCCCACCGAAATGGCGCCGATGACCGACCTGGGGGCAACGATGACCGTTGGCGAAGGGGAGATGCTGGTGCAGCTCTCCCTGGCAGGTGCTCCCCTGCGCGTTCGGTTTGGCGATCAGGATACTGCCCAGCAGCGTCAAGCTGTGGAAGCGTTGATTAGCGCAGCACGCACCATGGATGTTCTGGAGCCTCTCAGCCGTCTGCAGCAAGCACTACGTGTGGTGCAGGAGGAGCAAGAAGCCGCTTGAAGGTGCCGTGGTGGGGACAGTTCTGGTTGCGCGTACTCACCTGGGCGTTCGCTACCCATGCTCCCCAGATATATGGTGGGAACCTGGCTTTCGTCCAGCCGGGGAGTGCCTCGTTTCCTCTACAGCAGTCACCTCCGTCGGTGCGGTGTGCTCGTCCCGTAGAGTGCCGGGTAAAAGGCATCGTTCCGCCAGCACGAAACTGCACCGTACATCGCCTCTCTTGCCCTGGTACACGAGTGTATGCCGTCTGTGCTCCCTCCGCCAGGGCAAGGGTATGCGCTCTGACAGTAAAATCTCGCTGTCAGGTTCGCTCACTCGTATGCGGGCGTGCAACCTTACCGGTTTCTCATCGCGTATTATTATGCAGGCATCAGCCCGCTGTTCGGGCGCGCGTGCGTCTGCTGCCGAAGAACGCCCAAACTCTTTCGGTACAGTTGCGCTGGCACTGCCGGGCGCAACGGGCAACCATCCAGCGGTTTCACTGCAGAGAGAGACGCTCTTCACGGATATGGCGTGTACCGATGGTTCGGCACGCTGTGCCCTTTGAGCGGTTCCGGGCGGAGCATCGCCGCCTGTGCCGGGAGGCGCTACAGCGAGCTGCAAAAGGATACGCACGAGTGGAAAGCGTATACTACCCTGTGCCTGCGCACGCGGTGGCGCGTATGGAGATTGATGAACGGCGTGGGGTGCTTTACGTGCATCCTCGTCCGGGGCATATCGATGCGGATGCTGCCTGTCTGTGGGTGGTATCCGGGATACAGGTAGCAGATGGTCGTCCTGTGCGAGCTCTGTTGAAGGTGATTTGATGGAGTTCTTTTTTCTGCTGGCACAAGCTGCCCTGCTCGCTCTGGCGGGTGTGATGGTGTTGCGCGTGCGGGATGAGTTGCAGTTGCTGGTGCGCCAGGCGACCTCGCAGCAGCAAAGCGAGCAGATAGAGCAACTGCATGAGGAGTTGCGCCAGACGTTGCAGGAAGTACGCGCGACCCTCTACGAGGGCATTGCCCAGCTGGAAGAGCGCATCACGCGGGCAGAGCAGGTATTGCACGCGCTGCAAACGCATTCGGTGAGAGGCACAGCGCAGGCGGTCGCAGTGGACGTGCAGGAGGAGCCTCCGCGAGTTCCGGTGGATCGCATCCTCGCGCTGGCAGACGCAGGCTGTGATGTACAGGAGATTGCACGCCTCACCGGTGTACCAGAGGGAGAGGTCTCGCTGGTGGTGCAGCTGCGTATGCCGCGCGTCGAGCAACAGCGTGCTGGCTCCGAAGAGGTATCCTCTGGCGAAAGAGTTCAGAAGAACGAGGGAACAACGGACGAATGAGAGGAGAAAGACCCGTTATGCGAAAATGGCTGCTGTTAGGCATAGTGTTTCCGGCGGCGATTCTGCTGGCAGTCGCCGGCTGCGGCGGAAAAAAGGTCGGCGAGGTCAACGACACTGCTATTAGCCAGGCAGACTACTACAAAACACTCGAGCGGATGGCGGTCCCGCTCACGCAAGGCGAGAACCCTGTGCGCGACCCGGCTACCGGTCGTATTCTGCGCGAACAGGCAGGATATCTGGCTCTGCGGATGCTGGTAGACCGCCGTATTATCCTGCAAATGGCGGAAAAAGAGAAGGTCATGCCCACCGAAGAGGAGATTCGCCAGGAGCTGGAGCGACAGAAAAAACTGCCGGGCTTCAACGAGCGACTGAAGACGCTTGGCTACACGCAGGACGACCTGAAAGAGGATATCCAGGTGGAACTGGCGGCTTTCAAGCTCCTCACCAAGGGCATCACCGTCAGCGATGATGAGGTGAAGAAAGCGTACCAGCAGAACATCCAGCAGTTCACCGTTCCGGCTCAGGTGCAAGTCGCGCTGATTCTGTTGGACAACCGCAAGACGCTGGATGAAGTGCAGGCGATGCTCAAAAAAGGTACCGACTTCCACGTCGTGGCGGTGCAGAAGTCTCTGAAGCTGCCCAACATGCCCCAGAGTGGCGGTGTGTGGATGCGCGAGACCGATGAGACCTTCAAGCAGTTTCCCCAGCTGTGGCAGACGCTGCAGAAAACACCTGTGGGTAGCGTCACTCCCCCTCAGCCCCTCAAGGTTCCGAGTGCACAGGGCAAATTAGTGAACGGCTGGGTGTTGTTCAAGGTGCTGGACAAGAAGGACCGCCAGGTTCGCCCGCTGGACGAGGTGAAGGAAGACCTGCGCCGGTTGCTGATGCAGGCAAAGAGCAAGCGCAATCTGGGACGTGAGCTCATGCAGATGCGGTCGCAGGCGAAAGTGTCGTTTGAGATACCTCGCTACAACCGCCGCTGGCAGGAGGAGATGAAGCAGTTACAGCAACAGCTTCAGGAGGCACAACCTTCGCCAGCCCTACCGACCGTGCCCACACCGTCGCCCGGGGGCGCCACGCCTTAGTGAAACGGGCACTCCTGCAAGGAGTGCCCGCTTGGTTCTATATTCCGAGCTGCTGTGCCTGCTCGCGCAGGTAGGCGGCGGTCTCTTCCGGGATAGCGGTGGTGATGTAGATGCCGCTTCCGAGTTCGAACCCAGCAGGCGTCGTCAGGCGAGGCACGATCTCGATATGCCAGTGATAGTAATCCATGCAGCTATCGCGTAGCGGCGCAGTATGCAACACGGCGTTATAGTCGGGATTGTTGGCTGCGCGATAAAGCAACAGCAGAGTGCGCCGTAACACATCCGCCAGAAAGGCTACGTCCTCGCCTCTCGCCTCCGCCACGAAGGACGCGCTGTGTCGGCGCGGTAGTATCATCAGTTCGAAAGGAAAACGTGAGGCGAAAGGCGCGATCACCACGTAATGGTCTGTGCTGAGTACGATGCGCTCTTCGCGCTCCAGCTCCTTCTCCAGCATATAGCAGTACACACAGGTGACCCGGTCATCGTAGAAGCGACGTGCTTCCTCGATCTCCTCGCGGATGTTGGTGGGCACAATCGGAGTGGCAATCAGCTGCGAGTGAGGATGTACCAGCGATGTGCCCGCCGCCGCGCCATGATTGCGAAACACCTGTACGAAAGCGATACGGTCTTCTTGCGCCAACGTACGCATCCGCTGGAGCAACGCCTGCAGCACCAGCTGCACCTGCTCCTGCGGGAGGGTTGCCAGAGTCTGGTTGTGCTGGGGGGTTTCGATAATCACCTCGTGGGAACCATAGCCGTTGATGGTGGTGAAAATCTCGGGATGTTTGACCTCCCACCTGGCTGAAGGGGAGAGCGCGGCAAACTTGTTGGGCACCACGCGCACTTTCCAGCCGGGCTGGTTGGGTTCGCTCCCATTACGCAGAGCGTACACCTCCGGGGGAGTTTGCCCCTCGTTCCCTTCGCAGAAGGGACAGTCGTCACGGTGGTCGGGTTCCTCCTGTACCACCATCTGCTTCAGAAACTGGTGTGGACGTTTCGCTCGCTCTTTAGACACAATCACCCACCGCTTGGTGGCAATATCCTGACGCAGTTCGGACATGGACACTCACTCCTTTCGTGTGCTCTCCGCCACAGCTTTCATTCTATGTAGCGAAAACTCCGCAAGAAGCTCTTCTGGCGAGAGGGCATCTGGGTCGTGTATCATCAGCTTCAATATCTCCGCCGTACGTTCCTTGCCGATGGAAACATATTTACCGGTGGCTCGCACGTATACCGTGCCCTTTTCGTCCACAATCTCGCCATGCGTGTACCATACTCTGCCTCGCCGCTGGGTCATTTGCGCCCGCGCGGTCAGCGGAGTATGTAGCGGCACCGGCTTGAGGAAGCGCGTATTGATTTCCGCCGATACGCTGAACTCTCCCGTCTGCATGGTTGCCGCCCAGCCCATGAGTTCGTCCAGAATGCTCATCAGAACACCGCCGTGTGCGATGCCCGGATAGCCCATCTGCTCCTCACGCAGGAGCAGAGGCACAATGGCACCGTGTTCATCGGCATAAAAGCGAACGTTCAACCCTTTCGGATTACTCTCTCCACACACAAAACAGGTATGCGAGTGAGGCAACTTGCGCGGCATCGATCTTCTGCACCTCCATCCGCTGTAGTCACTTGCAGGATACAATTACCCTGTGGCAGATGACGAATCCTGTTCTCAGAGTCTACCCCGCCTGCTTTCCCACCCCAGACAGGAACTACCTCCCCCTTTCGCCAAACTCTCACTGAGGAGGAGCATCGCTATGCGTGTGCTGATGATTCTGGTCACCGCGTTCTGTCTCGGCATCGCGGTGGGAAAGGCGGATACCGTGTCCAAGAAAACCATCGCCCTGTTCACACCTGAACAGATACAGCGCGCACGTCATCGCCTGGCGAATGAGGAACCTGCCCGTCAGGCAGTGCAGGACATCCTGCAAACGGCGCAGCAGTGGGCACAATTCAGCGACGATTACCTGCGCGAGACCATCCCTCCGCCTCAGGTGCCACGCGCCTTCAATATCAGTTTCTCAGGGTGCCCTGTGTGCGGCAGGGAGACTTTCAAGTACGGTAACTACGGCTTCGAAACCCCGCTGGAGAAACCCTGGAAGGTCATCTGTCCCAACTGTAAGAGCGAGTTCCCTTCCAACGACTTCGGTGCGTTCCTGAAAAGCGGGATGAAAGACCGCTCTCTGCTGACCGGTGACTACCCGGACGACGGCTGGGGCTGGAAGAAGCCCGGCGAGGAGAAAAAATACTGGTTCGTTGCCTACTACTGCCACTGGCACTGGCTGCGCCACATCATCCCTGCAGTACACAATCTGGCGCGGGCGTACCTGTTGACGGGAGACCGCCGCTACGCACACAAGGCGCTGGTGATGCTCTGCCGCATCGCCGACTACTATCCCGACATGGACCACAACAAGCAGTCACGCTACGCCACCGAGTTCCAGCCCTCCTACACGGGCAAAATCGTCAACGCCATCTGGGAAACAGGGGTCGCCACCAACCTGGCGGAGGCGGTGGACTTTGTGTGGGATGCCATCGATGGGGACGTCGAACTGCAGCGCGCACTGGGCAAAGACGCTGAAGCCATTCGACAACACCTCTACCGCAACCTGCTGATGGAGTTCATCAAAGCCATCAAGGAGTATCGCATCTCCGGCAACTACGGAATGCACCAGAAAACGCTGCTCACGACCGCTATCGTCTCTCAGGACCCGGAACTGCTGAAATGGTGCATCGACTATTTGCTCCACCACACAGGAGACCGTTACACCCATGAAGGGCTGCGCTATGCGCTGGTGAACCTCTTTTTCCGCGAGGGCATGGGACACGAGTCCGCGCCCGGATACCATTTCATCTGGAATCAGGAGGTGGCGCGCATCTGCGATCACCTGCTTCGAGCAGGCGTGAACCTGTTTGAGCATCCCACCGTCAAACGTCTGTTTTATTACCCCTTCGAGATGAGTGCCGTGAAGGGCTTCACGCCCACCATCGGCGATTCGGGCAGTGCGGAGGCTTCGCGCATTGACCTGCCCGCGTGGATGGCGGAAATCGCCTATCGCCAGTATGGCGACCCGCTGTTCTACCCCTTGCTTCCCAAACCACAGGGCAACGCGGAGCGCGCCTACACCGGGTTCACCGACCTGTTCCAGTCAGCTTTTCCGCCTGCGCCATCCGCCCTGCCGGATACTTCGCCCTATGAGCGTTCGCGCCTGCTGGGCGATTACGGGCTGGCGATTCTGCGCAGCGGACAGGGCGAAAACCAGCGTGCACTGACGCTGTACTACGGCTGGGCAGGAGGGGGACATGGACACTACGACCGGCTCAATATCGAGCTGTTCGCCTTTGGCAAGAAACTGCTGCCTGACCTGGGCTATCCGCAGTTTGCTGCCGACGACCCCGAACCTCCCGGCTGGACACAACATACCGTCAGCCACTGTACCGTGATGGTCGACGCACAGCGTCAGGCGAATTTCGCCAGAGGGCGCCTGCATCGTTTCGCGCAGTCCACGTGGGTACAGTTCGTAGATGCCTCTGCCGAAAGCGTCTACCCCGGCAAAGCGTCTCTCTATCGCCGGCAAACAGCGATGGTAGACCTGCCCGGTGCCGATGCCTTCTATGTGGTGGACGTGTTTCATGTGCAAGGAGGTCGGCAACATCATTATTCCCTGCACCTGCCCAGTGCCGAGGTGGTGTACAAAGGCATCGATTTTGCGCTACCCCGTGCTGGCACCCTCGCAGGGGAAAATGTGCCTTTCGGGAAGATGTACGACGACCCCCAGCGAGCGAACGCCACCTCGGGCTTTCATGGCTATCTGGGCAGTGGCTTTGCTTTTCTCACCGACCCTCAAGAGGCGCAGAGCGACCGCCCCTGGCTGGCCAGCTGGCGACAGGGCGACATCCGCCTGCGCATTCACTGGTTGCCCACGCAGCCGACACTTTTTATCGCCTGTAACGGCTACCCCAAGGGCAACCGCGCCAATCCACCGCTCAAGTACCTGATTGCCCACACGCGCACCGAGCAGGCGGAACCTCTGCGCAGTACCTTCGTGACGGTGATTGAAGCATCGCGCAGCACTCCGCTGATTCGCAACGTGCGCCTGCTTCCGCTGCCTCCCAACAGTACAGACACTATTGCCATAGAGGTGAGCCACCCCTGCGGACGGGATGTGGTCTTCCTGTCCCTCACGCCCGAGAAGCGGGTAGAACTACCCGATGGCATGACGTGCAGCGCGGCGTTCGCCGTCCTGCGCTTCGATCAGGAGGGCAAGCTCCAGCGGGCGTTCGTCACTGGCGGTGAGGTTCTCTGTGGCGAACGGAGATGGCGAGCGCACGACCTGCGGGGAACGGTTGCAGAGGTAGTGCCCGACAAGCACGAAGTGGTCGTGCACCTGCAGAGCCACGTCGGCGAGGAAGACCTTCTTCACCGCGTCATCCTGTTCCGTGCGGGAGAGCATCAGGCAGATTATGAGATATTTCGCGCCAGGCGCGAGGGCAACAGGTGGCGGTTGTGGCTGGGGGACTATGAGTTCTTGCGCGGCAGGGCACTGATCAGCGAGATAGACGAAGCACAGCGTACCGTCCGTACACCGACCGTACTGGCTCTGGACGCCGTTGCGCCCGTGCAGGGCATGACGGTGAGCAACGAGGCGTGTCGCGCATGGTGGCGACTGAAATCCGCCCGGCGAGGAGAGGTGGTTCTGGATGGAGACACCCCTCTTGCCCTGTTACGGGCAGATGCCGACGGTGATGGTCGCGCTGTGCTGCTCATCTGGGACTTCGGCGCGGGTGACGGCGTATGGATCCCCGGGCAGGTAGATGACAGTCCATAGAATCCTGGAGGGCAACCCCTAGCGATTGCCCCCCGGAGTCATCGTTGTGCCTGCCCCTGCAGCACGCTACGGAAATATTCCCTGCAGCGCCTTGCTGAGCTCCTGTGGTTTCACTCCCAGAGCGACGGCAATGGCGGGCCAGCTCTGTCGCATCTGGCGCATCTCAAACACCCGCTCTGGCGCAGCGTTCGCCGCTTTGGCGATTCCATACGCCAGGATGATAGAGCTCATCGGATAGCCACGTTCGCGGTAGCGCAACACGTCGGACTGGGGCACCCGGAAGAAGTCCACGATGCGCTGAATCACCCACTGCTCCTGTCCGTTGCGCACCACCGACTTCTCCGCGACCGCCAGAAGAGTCTGTGCCACCGCCACTTCCACATCCACCCCCACACGCTCGCCCAGCATCTTACCTCGTTGTTCCAGTTCGGGGTACTGCTGCCCTAATTCTACTTCACGAATGACCCGCTTCATGAGCTCGGTCAGGGCGGCGACATCGGTGCGCACCTGTCTGCCTGTCTCATCGGCTTCACGTACTAGCTTCTCCACTAGTGCGTCACCGGCAGTCTGAGCAGCAGGTGGTTGTGCGGACGGCTGCGACCGTAGCGGCTGGATGCTACTGCCCAGCAGAAAGCCCACCAGCAATGCCAGCACCATACCTCCTGCCATCTGGAGAGAAACGCGCCTTTTCATCTCATGACCTCCCGGTAGAGATTCCTGATATGTACAGACGGGAACCACTCCAAAATGTTTCCGCAGTTCGGGTGTTTTTGCGAATCCAACCCTTGATTTTTCGTATCTAATCTGTTAGAAAGATAGTAAGGTCACTGAATAGAATAAGCAAAGGGCTGAACGTCCCAGCAGGGGGGAGAACATGAAACAGGCAATACCGATTTTGGCAACAATTGCACTGGTGGTTGTGGTGGCAGTGGTCGCATCGCTCACTCCCAGGGAGGTTCTCCCCGACCCTCTCTCGCAGCTCCGAGCGCGATATTCCCAAAGCCATGAGTCCCCTGTGGACCACAGCAAGTTCCCCCAGCTACAGAAGGATTTCAAGAAACCTCAGGAAGTCACAGAAGCTTGCATCAGCTGTCACAATGGGCGACACATCGAGGTGATGAACTCCAACCACTGGAACTGGGAGCGCGAGGAGTACATCCAGGGGCGGGGCGTGGTCTATCTGGGTAAGAGAAATGCGGTGAACAACTTCTGCCTCGCCGCGCAAGGAAACGAGCTCGCCTGCGCGAAATGCCACGTCGGCTTCGGCATGACCTCGGTGAAAACTTTTGATTTCAACGACCCGCGCAACATCGACTGCCTCGTGTGCCATGACGGCACCGGCACCTACGCGAAGGCATCTAACGCGGGTGGTGCGCCCAGCCCCGACGTGGACCTTGCGCTGGTGGCTTCCAGCGTAGGGCGACCTCAGCGCAGCAACTGTGGTGTCTGCCACTTCTACGGAGGGGGCGGCAATAACGTCAAGCACGGCGACCTGGAGGAAGCCCTGTTTGAGCCGTCGCGCGACGTGGACGTGCACATGGCAGTCGACGGAGCCAATATGCAGTGCGTGGACTGCCACCTCACGGAGAAACACCAGATTCGGGGACAGCTCTACTCGCTCTCTTCCATGAACCGCAATCGGGTGACCTGCGAGCAGTGTCATACCAGCACGCCACACGAGAAAGAAATCTTGAACGAGCACACGCTCAAGGTAGCCTGCCAGACCTGCCATATCCCCATTTACGCCAAAGTGAACCCGACCAAACTGTACTGGGACTGGTCCACTGCAGGCAAACTACGAGATGGCAAGCCCTACAGGGAAACCGATGCGGAGGGCAACATCATCTATCTGTCCGAGAAAGGCACCTTCCGCTGGGGGAAGAACCTGAAACCGGATTACGTCTGGTTCAACGGCACTGCCACGCACTACCTGCTGGGAGACAAAATAGCGGATGCCTCGAAGCCGGTGGAACTGAACAGGTTCAACGGCTCCTACGCAGACCCGGATGCCAAAATCTTCCCGGTGAAGGTCATGCGCACCAACCAGTGCTACGACCCGGTGAACAACATTCTGGTTGCGCCCAAACTGTTTGCACCCAAGCCGGGCGAGGGGGCGTTCTGGAAAGATTTCGAGTGCATACGCGCTATCGAGGTGGGCATGAAAGAGCGCGGTTTACCTTTCAGTGGGCAGCTGGGTTTTGTGGAGACCATCGCTTACTGGCCCCTCAACCATATGGTCTCGCCGAAGGAGAAAGCGGTGCGTTGTAGCGAATGCCACACACGACAGGGAAGCCGCATTGCCAACCTGAAGGATTTCTATATTCCGGGCAGGGATTATCTGCCTCTGGTGGATACGGCGGGCAAAGCACTGGTGATACTCACTGCGGTGGGCGTGCTGGCGCATGGAGGCTTGCGTGTTGCCGTATCTCTGAAACGTCGTCGGGAGGGTTCGTCATGAAAAAGCGCGTTCAGATATACACCGGCTTTGAGCGGTTCTGGCACTGGATGCAAGCGATACTGGTGCTCTTCCTCGCCTTCACCGGCTTTGAGATACACGGCTCGTTGCACTTCTTCGGCTTCGAGGAGGCGGTGAGATACCACAACATCGCTGCATACCTGCTGATTGCGCTCATCGTGTTTGCCATCTTCTGGCATTTCAGCACGGGGCAGTGGAGGCAATATGTACCTACGCTGGAGAATATGCGCGCGCAGCTGGAGTACTATGTATTCGGCATCTTCCGCAACGCGCCGCATCCCACCAAAAAGACCGTGCTCAGCAAGCTCAATCCCCTGCAGAAGATCACCTACTTTCTGCTGAAGGTGGTGCTCTTTCCTCTGCTGGTGGTTTCCGGCTTGCTGTACATGTTCTACCGATATCCGACGCGCTATGGCATCGAGGCGATCAACATCGAGTCGCTGAGGTTCATCGCTATTGCGCACACCCTGGGCGCGTTTCTGATGGTGGCGTTCGTGATACTGCACGTGTACATGACCACCACCGGAGAGACAGTGCTTTCGAACCTGCGTGCCATGATTACCGGCTACGAGGAGGTCGAGGAGCCGACGCCGACACCTATCGCTCAGGAGGTACCACAGTCATGAGTGAAAGCAAGTACATGAACCCGTACGTGGCGGGCACTTTACTGGGACTGTTGCTGATTGCCACCATTTACATCACCGGACGAGGGCTGGGCGCGAGCGGAGCCATCAAGAGCTTCACTGTTGCCGGAGTACAGGCTGTGGCACCAGCACATGCTCAGAAAGCCAAATTCTACGCGGAATACGTTCAGGAACATCCTGAAGGCAACCCTTTGAAGAACTGGCTCGTGTTCGAGGTCATCGGCGTGGCAGTAGGAGCTTTCCTGTCCGCGCTGGCGGCGGGGAGACTCAGACTGATGACCGAAGCAGGTCCGCGTGTAGCCTCACGCACCCGTTGGATAGCCGCCTTTGTGGGGGGCATCCTATGGGGTATCGGTTCGCAGCTGGGGAGAGGTTGCACCAGCGGTGCCGCGCTCAGCGGGATGGCGGTGATGGCAACCGGCGGTATCCTGACCATGGTGGCTATTTTCGCGGGGGCATACGCCTTCGCCTATTTCTTCCGCAAGCTGTGGACCTAGGAGGGCGAAGATGGGACCTTTAGTACCGAACCTCATCAGTGAAAACCTGAACTACATCCTCGCCTTCTTCGTGGGCATTGCCTTTGGGGCAATTCTGGAACAGGCAGGGTTTGGTTCTTCCCGGCGACTGGTGGGACTGTTCTACGGCTACGACTTTACGGTGTTGCGTGTGTTTTTCACCGCAGGCGTGGTGGCAATGGTAGGTGTGATGGCGCTGAACCACTTCGGCTTGCTGGATCTGAGCCAGGTGTACATCAACCCTACCTACCTGTGGTCGGCGATAGTCGGTGGGATCATCATGGGGCTGGGCTTCGTGGTAGGAGGCTATTGCCCGGGCACCAGTTTCTGCGCTGCCTCCACCGGTAAGCGCGATGCGATGGTGTTTATCGTGGGCGCGCTGGTAGGAGTGTTTCTTTTCGCGGAAGCGTACCCCTGGTTGGAAGGGCTGTACAAGGCTGCCTATCTGGGAACTCCGCGTATTTACGAAACGCTGGGCATCCCGGCAGGGCTGTTCGCCTTTCTCATGGTGATATTCGCCCTGATCGCTTTCGGCATCGCTTCGGTCGTGGAGCGCAGGGTCAAAGGTGTCCAGCCCGTTCTGCCACGCTGGAACCTGGCGCGAGCAGGTGCAGTGGCGCTCGGCATATTGCTGGCACTTTCTGCATTCTCCTTCACAGACCGCAAGGCAAGCCTGTTGCAGATGGTGCAGGACGAGCAGTTTGTGCGCTCCTACCCGCTGGAAGTGATGACCGTAGACGAGTTTGCCTTCCGTTTGCTGGACGACAGCGATGAGCAGATACAGGTGATAGACTTCCGTCCGCGCGAAGAGATTTCCAAAGAGAAGCTACCCAAGTCGTACCCCTTGACGGTGGACAATCTGTTCGAGCAGGAGCCTTCCCGGCTGCTACGTGTGCGGGGTAAAATCAACGTCTTTGTGGCGAACGACGAAATGACCGAGCGACGGATGGCGGTCATCGCTCGAGAGCTCGGCTTCCAGCGTATTCGCATTCTGGAAGGTGGGCTGGAGAAGTTCCGTCAGGACATTCTGAACTTCCAGCCGCCTGGTCCACCCAGGAACATGTACGAGGAGTACACCTATCGTTTTCGCAAACGCGCTCGCGAGAAACTGCCGGAACTGATTCGCGAAGAAGATCTGGCACCCCCCGAGCCAGAAAAACCGAAACGCAAACTGGGTGGGTGTTAACTTGACTTTTTGCAAAGCGCACTGTATAATAGTGATGTCAGCGCGCGCCCGTAGCTCAGTGGATAGAGCGTGAGGTTGCGGACCTCAAGGTCGGGGGTTCAAGTCCCTCCGGGCGCGCCATTTTTCTTCGTTGGCTCCCCCCATTTGACAAGATCCCCCCTTTCATGTTACAGTGACACCCGGTATTTTCACCAGCCACTTCGACGGGACGAGGTCAAGGGAAAAATGGCGAATACGCTTCGGATACTGCTGGGGGTTCTCCTTGTGAGCGGTTTGCCGCTGGTGCTCAGCAGCTGTGGAGGAGGCGGCGGAGGTGCAGGGGGACCCTTAGCCCAGTATATTCAGCTGACCAACGGCAGGGTCGTGGTAGAGCCAGGAGACGGGGTAGTGATTATCCGAAAAGATGTCTCCCAACTGCCTGGCGTGGGCTTTGACCAGGATGTGGTCACAGTGAGCCTGTACCGGGGGGATGGTTTCGTCAATCCTCGCACGGACACTCCGTCGTCTTCCAGCCTCATACGCACTTTCCGCGTGAGCCGAGATGGCACCCTGCTGGACGACCTGCAACTGCCCGAAGGGCG
This sequence comes from Armatimonadota bacterium, assembly GCA_026003195.1. Lineage (NCBI taxonomy): Bacteria > Bacillati > Armatimonadota > Armatimonadota bacterium. Next base: position 343,909 of record BPGU01000004.1, on the reverse strand, counting down.
ATACACTGCCGTTGCCGAAAACATCCGCGTGGTGCAGGAGGGTAAGGAGTTCCGCAGCGCACTGACCGCTTATGTGTTCGATGTCTTCCCCTCAGGAGGCACTCTGCGCACCACCTTGCCCACCAAGTTTGAAGCGCGCTTCCCTGCGCTGGGTTCAGTCATCGAGAACTCGTATGTGGCGTTTCTCACCGACGCAGGGGCAGTAGAAGGCACTTCGCGTCTGTTTGTTCAGCACGCCAACGGAACGGTAGACATGACTCGCACCTTCGTTGCACAAACGGAGGCAGGAAACCCGGTCGCAGCGGTAAGTTTTGAAGCTCTGCCCGGCGGACCTGCGCTGGGCAATGTGTCACGCCTGATCTTGAAGGCTTTGAAGCCATGAGCCGACCTCGAATACTGTGGAGCATCGGATGGATGCTGCTCCTGTCCGCTATCGCGCAGGCGCACACGGATGATGTGCGCGCCTCTTCTACGTGGTACGCGGCAGAGGTAGAGGGACGCACCCTGTGGGTCAACGAGCAGTCGGTGGCGCTGCGCGTGGACGCCCGCACGGAGGTGCAGGTTGGCTGGCAACGGTTTGTGGCGAAGGGGCGCGTGCGGACGAACCGTTTCTCCACCACCTCCCGATGGTACGGGCTGGAGCATGTGCTCCGCGAGGAACAAAACCGCCAGCTGGTGCTCTCACTGCGTCGGCTGGAAGGCGGGGAAGGCACGGCGGATGTGGTGGAAGGGGTTTTCACCTACACGCCTCCGCGCATAGATACCACCAGCTTGCTCTCCCTGCAGCGCACAGTGGAACGGACAACAGGATACCGTCTTTCCTACTCGCGTACGCACGCAGGCACCGAAGCGGCGGATACTTTCGGACTGTCTTTTCTGGGGTTTTCTGCGCGCACTGCGCGCTGGCAAGTGGCTCTGGAAGGCAGCGTGTACGCCGACCGTCGTGGGGATACCACCTATCGTCCTGTGCTGGGGGGAGCAATAGGCGTCCGGCTCGCGCGCGGATTGCGGGCGAATCTGGGGGTAACCTTCGCACCCCGCGGCTTCCCGACGGCGGGGACGTCGCTGGAAGCCCTCACCGCTTTCGCCCTGTATCGCCCCGGTGGACTGGTGGAGGGCTGGCGCGACCGCCCGGTGGGCATTCTAAGCCTGCAAATCACCGCCGGTGCGGACTGACGAGGCGCAAGAGGGAGCAGGGTTAGACCTCCTGCTCCTCCGCAAACACCTTGCGCAGCTGGGGTTCGTCCTGTGCCGATACCAGCGCAATCACGCTGTCGCCGGGCTCCAGCACGGTGTCTGCATGCGGTAGCACGGCATTTTCGTGCCGAATGAGGCACACAATGAGCGCATTTGGCGGGAGAGAAATGTCCTCGATGCGCTTGCCGACCACCGGCGAGCGCGTGCTCAGCTCCACATCGACGATTTCGATGTTGCCGCGCTTCAAAGCCGCCAGCGGAATAATCTCGCCAGTCTCGATCTCCTGCTCAATCAGATGATAGATAATGTTCGTGCTGCTGACGGTAGCATCGATGCCAAGCTGCTGGAAGATGCCTTCGTTACGCGGGTCGTTGATGCGCGCGACGGTGCGCGGTACATTGAAGTACCACTTCGCAATCTGACTGATAATCAGGTTATCCTCATCGTCCCCTGTGCAGGCGACCACGATATCCGCACGGTCAGCACCCGCTTCACGCATGGTGTGAATTTCGTCACCACGTCCGCGCATCACCATTTCGCCCAGTTCGTCCTGCAGAAGCGCGCACCGCCTCTTGTCGCGCTCAATCAGCAGCACCTCGTGCCCGGCGTTCATCAGCGTCTTCGCCAGATAGTAGCCGACATTGCCAGCACCTACGATGATAATGTACATCGTCGCACTACCTCACTCAGTCTTCCAGTTCGGGGGGCAGCACATTATACTCCTCGACCGAACCCAGCGGGCGGTCGTACGCCAGGTCGCGGATGATCGCGGAGCCGATGAGCCCGTAGCAGATGGTGTAGATGCCGCGTTTGCGGTAGGCTTGTGCCCGGATGGGGTCGTTCACTTTGGCAACCACTTTGGGCACGTGGAACCGCTCTTTAGCGATTTGCGCCGCCATCAGATTGCGATTATCGCCTTCGGTCAGCGCAGCGAACAGGTCCGCCTGCTCGATGCCTGCCTTTTTCAGGATATCCTCATCCAGCCCGTTGCCGGGTATCACTGCGCCGGAGAACTTCCCGCCCAGCCTCTCCAGAGAGTCGTTGTTCCACTCTATCAGCGTGACCTTGTGTCCCTCCGCTGCCATCATGCGAGCCAGTGCGGCGCCCGTACGTCCACAACCCAGAATGACTATTCTCATCGGAAGCCTTCGCCCCTGTTCTTCGAGATTGTACCGAACTTCAGTATACGCCGATGTCTGCCTGTTGTCAACCGCTGGCAGACAGAGGTATTGTACGTCCCTTTCGCGAAATATATCTGGGTTCCCCTGTTATATATTCCCCTCCTGTTGCGTAAGTCATAATAGGGAGTGTCGACCACAGGATGAGAAAGGAAGGAAATTGCCTATGAGATGGTCGTGGAAGGTGGGCGAGTATGCGGGTATCGCGGTGTACGTGCATGCGACGTTCCTTCTCCTCATCGGCTGGATTGCCCTCCTACACTGGCTTCAACTCGGCACGGTGCAGGCGGTTGTAAATGGAGTAGTCTTTATCCTGCTCCTTTTCGGATGTGTGCTTTTGCACGAGTTCGGTCACGCTCTCACCGCGAAGCGGTACGGCATCCGCACTCGTGACATCACGCTGTTACCTATAGGAGGCGTAGCACGTCTGGAAAGAATGCCAAACAAGCCCATCGAGGAGCTCTGGGTGGCACTGTCGGGTCCGGCGGTGAACGTGGTGCTGTTTGTCCTCCTCTACCTGTTTGTGCAGGCGAAGGCGAGCCTGTTACCGATGGAACAAGTGGACGCGGTGAGAGGGTCTATATGGTCGAGGCTGATGATGGTCAACCTGTTCCTGGCAGCGTTTAACCTGTTACCTGCCTTTCCGATGGACGGTGGGAGGGTGCTGCGTGCCCTGCTGGCAATGCGCATGGACTATGTGCAAGCCACCCATATCGCTGCTGCGCTGGGGCAGGGGATGGCGTTCCTGTTTGGTTTTCTGGGGTTGCTGTTTAACCCGTTCCTTCTGTTCATTGCGCTGTTTGTGTGGATTGGTGCGGCACAAGAAGCCAGTATGGTGCAGATTCAATCTGCGCTGGGTGGCATTCCGGTGCAGCGTGCGATGCTGACCGATTTCCGTACGATTTCACCGGACGACCCTCTGGAAAGGGTGATAGAACTGATTCTGAAGGGTTGGCAGCAGGACTTTCCGGTCATGGAAGGTGGGCGAGTCACCGGTGTGCTCACGCGCAGTGACCTGTTGAACGCTCTGGCGTCGCATGGAGAACACCGTCTGGTGCGAGAGGTGATGCAGAGGGATTTTGAGGTGGTAGACGCAGCCGAAATGCTGGAAAACGTGTTGCCTCGCTTGCAGTCCTGTGCTTGCCACTCCCTGCCTGTGATGCGCGGTGAGGAACTGGTCGGCTTGTTGACGATGGATAACGTCGGCGAGTTCCTGTTGATTCAGTCCGCCCTGGACACCGCAGCGAGGAGAGCCTCCCAGCGAGGTCACACCGTGTAGTTGGAGGCGTAACGTGCAAAGGATTGTGGATTGGCTGAGCAGGCGTTCCAGAAACTTCTGGACAACCATCGGGCTGGTGATGGTTGCCCTGATCGCCATCGTAGACTACTTCACCGAGCCCGATATCCTGATTCTGTACCTCATCCCGATTATTCTGGTAGACTGGTTTGCCGGAGAGAAACCCGGTGTCATTCTGGCAGTAGCCAGTGCGATAGCGTGGTTCGCGGCGGATGTGCTTTCTACTCCACACGATACAGGCAATGTGGTCCCTTACTGGAACCTGGCGGTGCGTTCCGCCATCTTTCTCATTGTGACGTATATGCTCTCCGGTTTGCTGGCGTCGCGCAAACGCCAGGAGGATCTCATGCACTTCATCGTTCATGACTTGCGCTCCCCTTTGACGAACGTACTCACCGGTTTGCAGACCCTGCGCCAGATGCGCAACGGGAGAATGGATGAAAACGAACAAGAGCTGCTGGACATGGCGCTTATCTCCAGTAACCGAATACTCACTCTGGTGAACTCTTTGCTGGACCTGCCCCGACTGGAAAACCGCAAGATGCCCGTGCAAACACAGGAAGTGCGCGTGGATGACCTGGTGGACAACTCCCTCGCGGTAGTGGCGTTGTGGGCAGCGCAAAATCGGGTGAATATCGTTTACGAACCCGACCCGCAGGTGCAAACTGTTATCGCCGACCCCGACATCACTACCCGCGTGCTGGTGAACCTGCTCAGCAACGCGCTCAAATACACTCCTGCGGATTCCACTATCACCATCCGCGTGCGCACTTCCAGCAACGGTACAGTGACCTTCAGCGTCGCCGATCAGGGCCCGGGCATCCCGCCCGAGTGGGTAGAGAAGGTGTTTGACAAGTATGCGCAGGTGGAGGCGCGCAAGGAAGGTGCGAGTACGGGGTTGGGGCTGACCTTCTGCCAGCTGGCGGTGGAGGCACAGAAAGGGCGTATCTGGATCGAGAGCGAGCTGGGCAAGGGCACAACAGTGCTTTTCACCCTGCCGGCAGGCAAAGCCCAAAAGGCTCCTCTGCTGGAAGAGTAGGGGGGTGGACATCCAATGAGGGAGGCAATCACATGAAGGACGATCTTCCGGTACGCCGCATATGGCTTACCGGTGCAGTTTTTGCTCTGCTGGGTATGATTCCTACCTTTCTGCGGGTGCACATCGAAACACTGCGCATTCTGCCTTCCGTATTGCGGTCACTGGACGCTTCGGGCCTGCCGATACCGGATACACTGGCTTGGTCGTCTGCTTTGGTACGCTGGATTTCAACAGTGGGGTCCTTTGGGTTGCAAATGCGCCCGGTGCTGGTGCTCCTCGCCTATCTGCTCATGGGGGGTACGGCGATAGGGGCAGCCCTGTCTTCCGCTTCCCTGCGTTCTACCGACAGAAAAAGCGCCCTGCGTTTAGCGTGGATGCTGGCGGTCTGGCTCGGCGTGATCTCTCTGCTGGCTCAGTGGTACATCGCCCAGCCCGAGCAGGTCTTGCGTTCTCTTTTCGGGATAAGCGTCGCCGTATGTCTGTTTTCCACCCTCCTGTGGTCGAGAGACGGGGTAGCAGGCTGGGTACTCGGGGCGCAACGCAGAAGCGTCTGGGCAGTCGTGCGCCTTTCAGCAGGAGGTCTGGCTTTAGGAGCCCTGGGTGCACTGGTACTGCGTTTTACCAGCTTCGACTTCGGCGCTGCGCTCTACCGGTTCCTGTTTGACTTTCCTGTCGCATTCGCGCCACCCGGGGGCGTGCGTGCCCTGGCTGACTTCAATCCGCGCGGCTGGCTGACCTTCACGGGCATCTCGCTGGCAATCGCAGCGGTGGGCAGCTTCTGCTGGGGCAGCCTGTGGACGGCGGTCGTTGCCCCGGCGCGGGACTATCATCAGCGTGTGCGCGCACTGGCAGCGGCTTTGGTGCCCCTGTCTCTGGCGACACTGGCTGGCGTCTGGCTGTTCTTCGGCATCGTGCTGGGTAGAATGGACTACGGACGCGACTTGACCCAGATGGCAGAGAAGGAACAAATTCCTTTCGGTGAGGCGGGCACTGACACCGTTCTGTTCCTCGCATCGGACGGCACGACGCGCGTCGCGAGAATCCCTTTCCAGACCATCGTGGGTTTTCCCAATGAGCCGGGCGTAACCTACAAAGTAGAGCAGTATCTGCAGTCGCGGCGTTACCAGACCACTCTGGCACGTCTCCTGCTGGTGCACCTGCATGATGTGCGCTCCATCGACTGGGACCCTGTGCGCAGTTTAGAGGTTGACCGTCTGTGCATCGAGCACGCCCCACGCCTGCAGTTTGTGCAGCTGATGGTGGAGACACTTTCCCGCTGTGCGGTGACGCCGGAAGCAAAGCGGTACCTGGACTGGCTACACGTGCGCTGTCGTCCCTTCCGGCAATCGCAACCTGCCTGTCAGACAATGGGTGACCTGTATGCGCGCTTTGGCGACGAGGCGAAGGCGCAGGAATGGTACAGGCGTGGCGAGATACCGGAGGAGATGCGCCGGGACGCCTCACCGACAGGCAAGATGACGGGAAGAATCCTGTGGAACGGGCAACCGGCGGAAGGCGTGCGCGTGGGGGTCATTCGACGAGAGGATGCGCTGCTGTGGATCAGCAACCGCCCCGGTGCGCAGCGGCAGGTGTTGGTGGTTCGCCCCTTTGCCTGGCGTGTGGTGGCTGGTGTCGTGGCGACGGATGCCTCCGGGCGTTTTGAGTTTCCCTCTATACCGCACGGCGAGTATGTGCTTCTGCTGCGGGTAGAAGCGCGTCGTTTGCCACCAGTTCCGCGCGCAGTGCAGGTGGAGGGGCTGTCTCCAGTGGTGAAGGTAGATGCACCGGTTCGCGACGTAGGGACGATCCGTGTGCGAGAGACAGCAGAGCGCCCCCGGAGACCGGACACAGCTATTTGAGAACAGAGACAACCTGTGGCCCTTAAGCCAGTCCATACAGGTCGCGACCAGAGGTGTTGTTGTGAGAGAGCGTAGTGAAAGAAACAATCCCTTGCCCTAGTACTCTGCCAAGGCTCCATGTTCTCATAGACCACCCGGTGACTGGAAGTCGCGGGCAACATGGACAAAACCCCTGTGGGGGTGGATAACCTGCGTGAGCAGGTTTCGTCCCCTGTTGCCCGCGATTTTCCATCGCTGGGGCAACATCAACATCTTCAGGGTAAGGTTTGACAAAGCACTAGCACGGAAAGGGGTGAATCCTCAAAGCCTTCTCCATCGCTTCCAGCAGTTGCTGGCGGCGATAGGGTTTCTGAACGTAGCAGACCACATTGGGGATTTCCTCTGCCTGCTCTGCCACATCTGCCCCATATCCACTGCACAGGATAACGGGGAGATGGGGCGCTATCTGGTAAACCTGCCGTGCCAGACCGATCCCGCTTAACCCCGGCATGGTCAGGTCGGTAATGAGCAGGTGGTAGTAATGCGCTCCTCTTTCCCGCACCAGCTGCAATGCTTCCTCGCCGCTAGCAACAGATTCCACCTCACAGCCCTCGTGCTGAAGCATCCGGGTGAACAGCTCGCGGATACTTGCCTCATCGTCGACAAACAACACGCGAATCGGACATAACAAACAGTGTTGGGCTGTCTCCTCGTGAGCCTGGTGTGTCTGTGGACCCTCTGTCCATGCGGGCAATAGAATGCGAAAACGGGTACCCACTCCCACCTGAGACTCTACCTCGATCCCTCCACCATGTGCCAGCACAATACCGTACACGGTGGCCAGCCCCAGACCGGTACCTATCCCCACAGGTTTGGTGGTGAAGAAGGGGTCAAAGATGTGGGGTAGATATTCCGGCGGGATGCCTCCGCCTGTATCCTCCACTTCGATGCACACGTATTCTCCGGGGAGCAACTCCTTGCCCGACATCACATGGGGCGCGTCCAGCGTTACCTTGCAGGTGCGCAGGGTGATGGTGCCTCCTGCGGGCATAGCGTCTCTGGCGTTTGCACAGAGGTTCATCAACATCTGTTCTATCTGTGTGGCGTCGGCGTGGACCGGCGGCAAATCAGGCTGGAGATGAGTTTGCACACGAATGCTGGCTGGTAGCATATAGACCAGGATTTGCTGGGAAGAGGAGACCAGTTCGTTCATCTGCTGCGGATGCATGTCCGTCACGCCGCGGCGGCCAAAGGTCAACAAGGCGTTCACCATGTTTTTGCCACGCTCACATGCCTGCAGAATCTGCTGTGTGCGCTCCTGGATTTGAGGGTCGCCCGCATAGATAGTCTGCAATAGCTCGGCATTGCCCATGATTGCGGTCAACAGGTTGTTAAAATCGTGTGCTACTCCTGCTGCCAGCGTGCCGATGGTCTCCATCTTACGCGCTTGCTCCAGCTGCTCGCGCATCCGCTGGCGTTCCTGTTCGTTGCGCTTGCGTTCCGTAATGTCACGGGCTACCGCCATAATGTAGCGACGATCCTGCAGGTCCAGGAGTGCGGCGTAGACCTCCACCTGGAGCAAAGAGCCGTCCGCCCGATAGTAGAGACGTTCGCCCAGCTGCCAGTAGCCATTCTGCAATACCCTCTGGATGTTTCGCTGGATGTTCTCTTTGCTGTCCTTTGGCAAATCGTAGATGGTCATCTGGGCAATCTGTTGGGGGGAGTAGCCGAACATACGCAAAAAGGCTTCGTTGACCTCAATGAATCGTCCCGTGTCGGCATCAAAAAGAAAGATGCCATCTTGAGCACACTGAAACAGCGCCCGATAGCGCAGTTCGTCTTCCGCTTGCGATGCCATCGTGGAACACGCCCTTTCTTCGCAACGAATATGCCATTCCTTTCGAATGGGGACTGCCTATCAACACCTCTCATTATATCGCCCGACCCCGTCGAATCACAATACCCACTTTCCAGACGCGACAGGGCAAATGGTGGAACCGGCTATGAAGAGGAAGGCTGATGCCTTACCAGTCTCAGCGCGTTCAACGTTACCAGTAGCGAAACACCCGTATCGCCCATGACAGCCAGCCACAGGGGCAGGTATCCCGGTGCGGCGACAACCAACAGCAGCAGTTTCGTGCCAATGGCAAAGGCTATGTTTTGCCGGATAATGTTCACTGTGGCGCGACTCAAGCGTACCAGATAGGGCAGGAGGCGCAAATCGTCGTTCATCAGGGCGATGTCTGCTGCCTCTATCGCCACATCGCTACCGATGGCGCCCATGGCGATGCCTACCGTTGCTGCCTTCAGCGCGGGAGCATCGTTCATGCCATCGCCGACCATGGCTACCGCTCCAAACCGCTCGCGCAGTTCGCGCACCGCCTGTACCTTCTCTTCCGGCAACAGTGGAGCGCGCACCTCGTCCAATCCCAGGTCGCGGGCAATGCGCCGCGCAATGGGTGCCGTGTCGCCACTGAGCATGACATGGTAGTTTATACCTATCCTGCGCAGCTCACGAACGACCTCAGCCGCCTCCGTACGGCGGGTGTCTTCGAAAAGGATACGCCCTACCGTTTTACCATCTATCTGCACCCACACCTGGGTGGCGTCCTCCTCCTCTCCGCTGGGAAGAAAGGGCATATCCTGAACCAGATGCGTGCAGGCAAATTCCGCGCTACCGACGCGGCACAACTTGCCGTCTACGACGCCTTCCACGCCCTTGCCGGGTACCACCGTGCCATGCTGCGCTGGGGGCAACGACAGGGCACGCTGGCTGGCTTCTTCGCGCAAAGCCTCTGCCAGCGGGTGGTGAGACGCTGTTTCGACGGCGGCAGCTATTGCCAGCAGCTGCTCCTCGGGGGCGTTATCCAGGCACTGCACCTCGCGCACGCGCATCTTGCCAGTGGTGAGTGTGCCGGTTTTATCATAGACCATCGCGCGCACCTGTGCCATCGCCTCTACGAAAATGCCGCCTTTGATCAGGACGCCGCGGCGCGAGGCTGTTCCCAGTGCAGCGACCAGGGCTACCGGTGTAGAAATAACTAGCGCGCAGGGGCAAGCAATGAGCAATAAGCTCAGGCTGCGGAAGAACCATCGCTCAAAATCGCCCCAGAGGAGAGGGGGGATCGTGGAAAGCAACACTGCCAGCGCAATCACGACCGGCGTGTAGACGCGGGCAAAACGGTCTACCAGATGCTGCAGCGGAGCTTTGTGTTCCTGCGCCTCTTCCACCAGATGGATGAGCCGGGCGAGCGTAGTGTTCTCGTAGGTATGTGTCACGCGAACGTCCACCATGCCAGTCTGGTTGAGTGTGCCGGCGAACACCGTGTCGCCCGGAGACTTAGGTACGGGACGGCTTTCACCCGTGATCATGGACTGGTCTACGTCGGAGTAACCCTCTATGACCTCGCCATCCAGCGGGAATCGCTCGCCGGCACGGATACGAATGCGGTCATCCTGCTGTACCTGGTCGGCGGGGATGGTGCGCGTGCCCTCCGGAGTCACGAGGGTAGCGGTCTCCGGGGCGGAATCCATCAGCTGGCGAATGGCGCGACGTGTGCGCTCGGTCGTCAGGTGCTCCAGCAGGTTGCCGATAGCGAACAGGCAGACCACCGTTGTGGCTTCTGCCCACTCTTGCAAACCTATCGCGCCCAGCACCGCGATACTCATCAGCGCGTTAGTGTCCAGGTTGCGCTGGCGCACCGCTCGCCATCCACTGATGAAAGTGGGCGTTCCACCGAGAGCAATCGCTGTGAGGTAGAGGGGAACGAAGAGCCATGCGGAAAACTGCTGCCTCTGCAGGACGAAAGCCACCACGCCGAGCAATGAAGCAAGAACGACTGTTCCCACCCGCTGGTGCCCGCTCTCCCCATGACTGTGCGCTGAGTGGGGCAGAAGCCGATACCCAGCCTGCTGTGCTGCCTTGTGTAGAGCGCTCTCGTCCACCTCCGGTGAGGTCCACACCCACAACGTTCCGGTGTGGAAAACGGCTTTCACCTGCTGCACGCCCGGCACCCGACGTACTGCCTGCTCCAGACCCGTTGCGCAGTCCGCGCAGTCCATCTCCTTCACGCGGAAGGTCTTCTTCTGTGGCTTGCTGGGTTGTTGGGAGCTGGTGTTCGTCATCGGCTATCGCTCCAGAGCGTGTTCCAAACCCTCCTCGAGCAGACGTTGCACGTGCATGTCATCCAGCGAGTAGTACACCCGTTTTCCGACGCGCTGTGCAGTGACCAACCTCAGCATCTTCAGCGTACGCAGCTGATGCGAAACCGCGCTGACGCTGACATCCAGCACCTCGGACAGCTCGTGCACGCATAGCGGTTGACGGCTCAGCGCCAGCAGCAGACGCAGGCGGGTCGCGTCGCCCAGTGCGGCGAATATCTCTCTCATGCGCATCAGCTCGCGGCTACCGGGTAGCGACTGTTGCACACGAGCGACGGCGGTTGCATCTACGTGCTCGTCAGGAGCACACTGTATGGCGAGTTCTCTCTTTTTCATCGGTTACGGAGTGAACGGACCATCGGTCACGCGAAGGGCGCAGAAAGTTTCCCCTGTCCCTCCACGTCCTCCGCGGTCCAAAACCCTGAAGACCTCGTTTTCTTTTGAACATTTGAACAGATGTTCAATATTATTATGGCACGACCATGCAGCGATGTCAACGGTCACTCTTCATATTTTTTGCTCTCTTGACCCTTTGTGCCTCAGAAGGGTATAATTTTACTAGCTATGCTATATTTTGCGAAGAGCATATTTCTCAGAGAGGCTTTATCCAGAGAATGGCACGTCGTCCAAAGATAGAAACCAATGATCATCGGGTGCCGATCCCCACTCTCGAGCGCATGGCGACCTACCTGCGGTTGCTCAGCGACCTCGAGGCAGCGGCGGTGCACACCATCTCTTCCACAGACATCGAAGAGCAGACAGGCATTAATGCTGCCCAATTTCGCAAGGACCTGTCCTACTTTGGCGAGTTTGGCAAGCCGGGTGTCGGCTACAGGGTGAGCGAGCTGCACCGGCGCATTGCCCGAATCCTCAAAATCCATCGCGAGCAGCCGATGCTGCTGGTGGGCGCAGGCAACCTCGGTTCCGCACTGGTGGGCTATCCCGGTCTGCGTGAGCACAAGTTCATCATCGCGGCGGTGTTCGATAACAACTACGCCAAAATCGGCAGAATGCTGTGGGACCACGAGATACTGGATGTGAATCGCCTGAAAGAGGTCAACAAGCATATCCGTGCTCGCATTGGCATTATTGCGGTACCCGCCAGCGCAGCACAGGAGGTTGCGGACCGTCTGGTAGATGCTGGGGTAACCGCCATCCTCAACTTCGCGCCCACTATCCTGCGGGTTCCACCGCACGTGGTGGTGCGTAATGTCTCCTTCCTGCAGGAGCTGGCGGTGCTCTCTTACCATCTGGAACACGAGGAGGAGCATTCTGCAGCCTCTTCCACTCTTCAGGGCGAAGGAGTATAAGAGCGAAACCCTCGCCGTTGCCGGTGTGTCCTGAGTCACGGAGGCAGTTCCCGGTGCTGCCCCCGGTGCTACGGGGCTGCCATGCTCTCGGCTTGGAGACACCGGTTATGTCCAAGGGAAGCAACAGGACACCCCAGGCGATGCGGTGGGTCGCTTATACGGGGATGGTGGTGCCTGCGGTATTGCTGATGATACTCGCCTGGCATCCAGAGACCGCCTGGCTTATCCGTATGCAGTGCCGACTGCTCTTCTCGTCGCGGGATACATATGTGGCTTTGAGGGAGTGGTATGTGCAAACTCCTCGCGCGCCCGAGCCGGAGCCAGAGTGGTTTCGCGTCAGGCTGGAGGAGGTTGTCAGGCAACACCCGGAGGACTATCTCATCCAGCTGTCCTGGAGGTTGCAACGGGGTGCTCCCTCAGAGGTGGATTTGGGCGACCTGTTGCCTCGCTTCGGCAGCCGACCTGCCCTGCTCGCCCATGTTCTGCGTTACGATACGGTGAAGCGTGTGCGTATCCAGCGCGTGGAGGAATGGGCGCTTTATCCACCCAGCCAGCGACCGAATGCCCAGAGTGTCGTGCCGTCTTCTCCGGAAGATCTCTCCGCATACGACAGGATAGCCGCTGAGGGCGAACGGGTGGACCCGGATAATCTCTACTTTCCGCTGATGCGAGCGGTGGGGCTGTTCGCTGCTCATCGTGACAAAGAGGCGCTGGCAGCAGTCCGACGTGCGAGCCGCAAACCGCGCTGGGAGGACTACACTCGCGAGGAGACAGAGGCTGGGCTGTATCTTCTGGAAACTGCCTTTGGCAAATCATCTTCGATTTCCACTTTTGCGAAATCGTATGCGGTGGTGGAACCGCACTGGACAGGCATCCGTTCTGTAGCAAGAATGGTGCGGTATCTTGCCCATGAGAAGGAGAAAGAGGGCAAGTGGCATGAGGCGGCAGACATTCGTCTTGCGATGCTGCATTGCGCCAGTCGGATACGTGCCCAGGCGAGAAGTAGTATTGGTGCGCTTGTGGCAGTGGCAGTAGAGGATGTGGTTATCGTCTCATCTCACTCTGCAAGGCGCCCCAACGAAACGGCGGAACAGCGCAGGCAAAGAAACCGACAGCAGTTTGTTTTGTCTCTCCGCACAATGGGAAGAGATATGGACGCGGACTGGGTGCGGCGCGAGTTTGCTGCGGCGGACGCATCACGCACCATCCTCCGCGCAGGCGTAGAGCCTCAGCGATGGCTATCCATGCCTCTGAAGCTGGTGCGCGCATGGACGGTCAACATGCTCTTGCTGTTTCTGTTTTGGGGAACCTTTCTCCTCTGGCTGGTGTATCTGGTAGTGGCTCACACCTCGCTGCGTCAGGGTATGGCACCTTATATCGTGCTGCTGGCAACCGTGCTGGTGGCTGGTGTGCTCATGGTGCTCTCCCCGTGGGCGGACTTCCCGGCACGGACGATGGTCATGCTGGCAGAGATGGCAAAATGGGCAGAGTTCCAGCCTGAGTGGGTGGTGGTGTCGCCACTGATCTTCCGTACGGCAACGGCGATGGCGATTGCATTTCTACTGCTGATGATAGTGACTGCGATAGGCATCTGGGGGCTGGTACGTGCGCAGGAGCCGAACGTCGCGCTGGTGGAAGGTGTTCGGCGGGGAGGCTTGCCCATCGCAGGGGTTCTATTGATGCTCTATCTCTTCTCGGTATGGCATACGATGCGCCTGGAAAGCGCCTGGCAAACCGACCTGCACCTACAGCAACTGCACGCAGGAAAGTACTATGCCGCTCAGCTGGGCACGATGTGGCCTCCTTGAGACTCATCTTCAGGATGTGCGCGAAGGAGTAGTCGATTGCCCTCGCGAAGAATGGTTGCGAGACGGCTTTTGGAAGGGTCACGCTGCGTTGTGACCACGACCTTTGGACGTTTTTTCAGGAGACGAGGCGATGCCATCTGTAGAAACACTGCGTGTGCTGGTGCACGACGAAATCATTCAGCGCGGCGAAGAGGGCGCAGACGTCACTGGCTACATGGGGCGCTGGCAGGAGGCGGAAAGTGCAGATGCTCTCTGGAGCCTGTACCATGAGCTGATGGCTCTGCCCATCCGCGAGGATTTCCCTTACCACGAACCCAGCGACCTGCACAGCATCCGACAGGCGCGCGACGAGGGTGTGCGCCGTTTCCAAATGGTCATCTGTGAAGAGGACCTGCTGGACAGGTTGCACGGCGCGTGGCTCGGACGTGTGGCAGGGTGTATGCTGGGCAAGCCGGTGGAGGGCTGGAGCCACGAGCGCATCCGCCAGTACCTGGAGGGAGCAGATGCCTACCCGATGACCGACTACCTGCCTGCGCAGACACGTACTCCGCCCGATGGGGTGCCGCAGCCGTATACCTGGTGCACCAGAGGACATATCCGCGCTGGCGAGCGTGATGACGACACCGACTACACGGTTCTCGGTTTGCACATTTTTGAAGGGCATGGTGCGGACTTCACCACGCGCGATGTGGGTAATGCCTGGTTGCACCTGCTCCCCGCCTACCAGACCTACACGGCGGAGCGGCAGGCGTACATCAATCTGGTCAATGAGTTGCCTCTGGAGGAGGTTCCGAGACACCTGAACCCCTACCGTGAGTGGATTGGTGCGCGTATTCGGGCGGATTTCTGGGGATACGTTGCGCCCGGTTGCCCGGAGAAAGCGGCCGAGTTCGCCTATCGGGATGCTGCCCTGTCGCATGTGAAAAACGGCATCTACGGTGAGATGTTCGTCGCGGCGATGATAGCGGCTGCCTTTGCCACGCAGGATGTGATGGAGATCATCCACGCGGGCGCGGCGGAAATCCCCGCTCAGAGCCGCGAAGCGGAGATGATACGCGATTGCCTGCGGTGGCGCAAAGAGTGCCAGAGCTGGCAGGAGGCTCTGGAACGCCTTTTGAATCGATACTATGGCAAATACCATCCCGTACACACGGTCAATAACGACGCCATCGTGCTGAACGCTCTGCTGTGGGGCTGGCCGGACTTCGAAAAGGTCATCACCATCGCGGTTATGCAGGGCATGGATACCGACTGCAACGGCGCTACCGCAGGCAGTATCTGGGGAGCGGCATTCGGCGCGAAGGCATTACCAGCGAAGTGGATAGAACCTCTGCGGGACACGCTGTACAGCGCGGTGTTTGGTTTCGCCGAGAACCGAATCAGCGATTTAGCAAAACGCAGTCTGAGGCAGGCGACGAAGGTACTGACCAGCACAGGCTAACAGGGGGCTTCCCTGAAGCGCGATACACAAATCTCCAACGAGGGAGGTGTCAGCCATGCAGTTTGTGACGCTCGCGAAAGCAGCACCGGGGCGGGCGAAGGACCTGTTCGGTGGTGGTCTGGTACAGCTCAACAGTCTGGCTTCCCAGCACGGTATCCAGATTCAGGCGGCGATGATTACCTACGGGCAGTATGATCTGGTATCTGTGTGGTCTGCCCCGGACCAGGCGACCGCCAACCGCTTCCTGCGCGCTGTGGCGGAGACCGGTCTGCTGGTCACCGATACCATGCTGGCTGTTCCTGCAGAGAGCTTCTAGGCAGCGGTTCTTCTGGAGGGCGAGGCTCCTGCCGAGCCGTTAGCCTCCCTCTCATCCCTCTGCAGGCAGGGGGACACTTTCTCTCTCCGCTTGCGGGGAGGCAAGGTGGGGCTAACCGTTTCGGCTCACGCGGAGGTTCGCCCTCCAGGTTTTGGGGCGACCAGTTTCAAATCCGGCATACAATTCCCACCTTCGCGCACTCTTCCCGCACCAGCTGCTCGGTCTCCTCCCGTACCAGCGGGCGCGCTACCCACCCCGCTTGCGCCCGGTATCTGCGCAACAGCGCTTTGTAACGTTCCTCCAGAAAGCTCCAGTAGTTGATCCTGCCCACCCAGATTTCGCGTACGCCGGTTTGCGCCGCCGTTCGCACATACTGCCGGATCTGTTCGGGGGTGTTCTCTACGCCCGGCAAGAACGGGCACCACGCCCAGGTCGCACGGATGCTGGCGTTCAGCAACCGGCGTGTGAGCTCCAGCCGTCCTGCCACCGCCGGCGCGTGCGGCTCGAAGACACGGCGCACCTTTTCATCCACTGTGGGAACGGAGATGTGTACCGAGACGTGCTCGAACCGCTTCAGCAGGTCGATGTCACGGAGAAGCAGGGGAGAACGGGTGAGGATGGTCACCCGGTTCGGGTAAAAGCTCAGCTCATACAGTACCCCGCGCGATACCTGATAGCGCTTCTCTATCGGTTGCCAGGCGTCGGTCGCGCTGCCGATGAGAAGGTGTGCATCGCGGGGCACTTCCAGCATCTCCCGTCGCACGACGTCGGGCGCGTTCACTTTCACCTGCACCCAGCTGCCCCATGTTTCCGCCCCCTCCTGACCGCGTTTTGCCCGCAGTATAGGTACGTAGCAATAGGAGCAGCCGAACCCGCATCCGATGTATGGATTGAGTGTCCACTCTGCAAAGGACGCGCCTGTTCGGTGTAGCAGATGTTTGCAGCGTATCTCCTGAACCTGCAGGTAGCGCATGACGTATACTATTGTATACCATACTGGACGGGAGAGTCAATCGTTGGGACGGTGATCGAGAAATCGCTTAGCCCTCCACACCCACAACCAACCCGCGTGCTCCAACATTTTGGGCGGGCTTTCTGCAGCGGCTCAGGCAGAAACTGCACGTCTCAGCTGACCACTGCGCATCGAACCCGGAACCTACGGCAAGGTTCTCTCCGCCTGGAAGAGCACCAAAACCGTCTTGCCCCCCTTCCTGGATACGCAACTTCTACCAGAACTTCATGCTGTCACGGGGATTGCTCGGCAACTTCTGAAAAAATCCACCGGTACCCCATCCTTTCTGTGATATGATAATGGCAGGGGGATGATGCTTACCGAGTTCTTTGCCACTTGCACCACCGGGCTGGAGTTTATCACCGCACGGGAGCTCAGCACCTTGTGCGCGGAGGTCACCGACACGAGCCATCACGTGTCTTCTTCCGCGCCGAGTGGAACATTCTCTACCGCCTGTACCTGTACGCTCGTACCGTCCATCGCGTATTCGTCCTGCTGGCGCGGGCACAGGTGAGGAACCTGAAGGAGATCGAAGAGGTCGCGTGGCAGGTTCCCTACGAAGAGTGGTTCGAGAACCGCTACGCCTTCGCCATCCGCTCCGAGCGCGACGGCACACACGACTTCACCAACATGGACATCGCCCGCGTGGTGGGGCAGGTCGTGTGCGACCGCTTCATCGCACGCAGGGGGCAGCGTCCTCCTGTGAATCTGGACAACCCTGACGTAGAGATATTCTCCACGCTGGTGGACGACCAGTACCTGCTGGGTTTCAACCTCACCGGCTCCAGCCTGCATCGCCGACCGTGGCGGCAGAGTCTGGCACATCTCACCGCCCTGCGCCCCACGCTGGCGGCAGCAGTGGTGATGGCTTCCAGGTGGGACGACCGCCCGCTGGTAGACCCGATGTGCGGCACGGGCACGCTGTTGATAGAGGGCGCATTGTGGCGACGAGGGATCAGCCCCCCTGCTGGGATGGGACGCGAGGAGTGGGCATTTCGCGTGCTGATCCCGCACGACGAGCGGCGATGGCAGGCGCAACTGGAGGTTAGCAGAACGGTGAACAGCGTCTCTCCCCCGATACGAAGCAGCGACTGGAACGCGCGATCCATCGAGATAGCCAGGCAAAACGCACAGGCAGCGAGGTCGGCGATATCGTGTTCTCGGTGGCGAATGCGCTCACCTTACCACCGCCCGAGCAACCGGTAGTGCTGGTGACCAACCCACCCTACGGCGTGCGCATGGGCAAGCCTTCGGAACTGGTGCATCCGTACCGGAAGCTATGGCACAAATGGAGCACAGAGTACGGCGGGAGCCGTATCGTGGCCATCAGCGACAACCCTGCGCTGGAGCAGTTTGCCCCGGTGGAGCCGACCGCATGTTACGACTTCCTGCAGGCGGAGCTGCCGTGCCGCTTGCTGATATGGGATTTGCCTTAGCGGCGGCTTCCGTTTCTCCGCGAAGAGGCGCCACATCTCCAGCCTGGACACACTACCAGCAGGAGAACCCCTTTGCTCGGATAAATTACCACTAAAGGATGAGGTCGCTATGCAAGGAGGAGTGCTCGGTTGAAGATTCACGAATATCAGGCGAAAGAGGTGCTCGTGCGCTATGGGGTAACGGTCCCTCGGGGGCGTGTGGCGTCTACCCCTGAAGAGGCGCGCGCGATTGCACAGGAGCTGGGCGGGCGCGTGGTGGTGAAGGCGCAGGTGCACGCAGGCGGGCGAGGCAAGGCGGGCGGTATCCGTCTGGCAGACACACCCGAACAGGCGGAGGAGCACGCCCGTGCGCTCATCGGCTCGAGGCTGGTCACCCCGCAGGCGCCACAGGGTGTTCCGGTGCACAAGGTGCTGGTGGAGGAAGCCATCTCTATCGCACAGGAGTACTATCTGGGCATCACTTTAGACCGCGCCAGGCAACGCGACGTGGTGATGGTGAGCGCAATGGGCGGGATGGACATCGAGCAGGTAGCGGAAGAGCATCCCGAAGCCATCGTCAAGGTGTGGGTGGAACCCTGGCAGGGACTGATGCCCTATCAGGCGCGGCAGGCACTGTACCATGCGGGCATCGCTCGCGAGGCGGTTCCGACCGCGACAAAGTTCCTGCTGGCGCTGTACAAAGCGTACGTGGGCAGTGACGCCTCCCTGGCGGAAATCAACCCCTTCGTGCTGACCACCGAGGGGCAGTGCCTCGCCGCCGACGCCAAACTGAACATCGACGACAACGCCCTCTTCCGCCACCCGGAGTTCAGCGAATACAAAGAGGAGAGCGAGGAAGACCCCATCGAGGCGGAGGCGCATCGGCGGGGCATCCAGTATGTGCGGTTAGGCGGTGACATTGGCATCATCGGCAACGGCGCGGGACTGGTAATGAGCACGCTGGACGAGGTGAGCCGTGCCGGAGGCAAGCCCGCCAACTTTCTGGACATCGGCGGCGGCGCGAAGGCAGACCTTGTGCGCAACGCGCTGGAGATTGTGCTGATGGACCCCAACGTGAAGGGCGTACTGTTCAATGTGTTCGGAGGCATCACGCGCGGCGATGAGGTCGCCAAAGGCATTCTGGAAGGCATCCGCAGCCTGCAGGTGAAGGTGCCCATCGTCATCCGCCTGGCGGGCACACGAGCTGAAGAGGGGCTTGCGCTGCTGCAAGGTACAGAGCTCATTCCTGCCGTCACCATGCAGGAGGCGGCACGTAAAATCGTGGAGGTGACGCGCTGATGGCGGTGCTGATTGACAAGGACACGCGCGTGCTGGTGCAGGGCATCACCGGACGCGAAGGCGAGTTCCACACTCGGCAGATGCTGGACTACGGCACGCGGATTGTGGCGGGGGTGACACCCGGTAAGGGCGGTCAAGAGGTGCTGGGTGTGCCGGTTTTTGACACCGTCCCCCAGGCGGTGCAGGCAACAGGCGCGGACGCCTCGGTGATTTTCGTGCCTGCTCCTTTCGCGGCGGATGCAGTGCTGGAGGCGGCGGACGCGGGCGTTCGCCTCATCGTGTGCATTACGGAAGGCATCCCGGTGCAGGATATGGTCAAAACGGTGGCACTGGTTCGCCAGAGGGGAGTGCGCCTCATCGGTCCCAACTGCCCCGGGATGATGACTGCCGGGCAGTGCAAAATCGGTATCATGCCGGGCAACATCTTCACTCCCGGACCGGTGGGGCTGATCTCACGCAGTGGCACGCTCACCTACGAAATCGTGGACCTGCTAACCAAAGCGGGCTTGGGACAGTCTACCTGTATAGGAATAGGCGGTGACCCGGTGCTGGGGAGCACCTTTGTAGACCTGCTTCCGCTGTTTGAAGAGGACCCGGACACGCAGGCGGTGGTGCTGGTAGGTGAAATCGGAGGCTCGGATGAGGAAATCGCGGCGGAGTACATCCGCACGATGCGCAAGCCGGTCGTTGGCTTTATCTCCGGACGCACTGCACCGCCGGGCAAGCGAATGGGTCACGCGGGAGCGATCATCTCCGGGCGCACCGGAACGCCACAAGCGAAAGTGGACGCCCTGCGTGCGGCAGGCGTACCGGTGGCGGACGCGCTCTACGAGATACCGGAACTGGTGAAGCAGGCACTGGCGCACCGAACCTGACAGGAGGTGTCCCGATGAAACGTGTACTCGTGCTGGCCACAGCGATGGTCTTTCTGCTGACCGCCAGCGTGTCGGAGTGGAGCAGTGCCCAGGACCTGGGCAAGATTCTGCGCGGCGGTGTGAAGCTCATCGGCATCGGCTATCTGGTGAAGCAAAACGCGAAGGCGCTGGACAAGTTCATCAACGAAATCACCCTTCGCCAGAATGTGCCCGTGAATCAGGCGACGAAAGTGGTGCCGATTCTCAGCATCGGCGATAAAGGCTACGTCGGCGCGGCACAGGTGATGGGACCCAAAGAAGCGGTCCAGAAGGTGCAGGCGGTGTTCCAGATAGAAGAGTCGCTGGACAGGTTCCGCATCAAGGTGCTGGTGCCCAGCGATAGCCTGACGGGGCTGCGCCGGGTAGAGAAGGTGGGCATCTCCGCGCTGATTGACGTCGCGCTGGAAGGCGGTTTCAAAGTCACCCATCCGAAGGGCTTGGGAGGCAAAGAGGTGATTGCCGCCGCGGCGGTGGCGGTCGCTGTCAAAAACGCGGGCAACCAGCTGAACGAGGTGATTAACAAGCTAAGCCTGCGCAAGGATGCCGAGGAGTTCACGAAGGTTATCCCGATGGCGACGTTGGGCGAGAACGCCTACATCGGTGGTGCGCAGGTATCGGGACCCTCCGCCGACGTGGACAAGGTAGCGGGGGTGTGGCAATACGAAGACCTCTTCTCCAACGGCATGTTCCGCGTGAAGATTCTTATCCCTACCGACGACCTCAACCCGCTGAAGCTGCGCCGGGTAAACGGCGTGGGCTTGACAGCGGTCATTGATATGCGCGTGATGAGCTAGCGCAGCACCCTCTGGAGGGCGAGGCTGCTGCCGAACCGAGTCGGTGGCTTTTCGGCTCGTCGGAAGGTTCGCCCTCCAGTTTCCCCATCACTACGGGCGGGAGTTCCCGCACTGCTTGTCGCACCCCTTGCCGTGCCAGGCTGAACCCACTGCCCGCAAGGTCTTCGGCAACATCGAGTAGACCTACTCCCAATCCGCCTGCCAGCCTGGGCAGTGCTGCGATGTTCTGGATCTCCCACGCGGCGCCGATGGTGCGCTGCAGGGCATCGACCGCCTTCACGAACGCCGCACCTTCCGCCGCCGATGGGTCGCCTGCCGTCCAGCCCGCATCCGCCTAGGATAATACCAGATTCGTCAGCCGGTCGGCAAGAGAGCCACCCTGGCGATAACGGTTGTACTCCGCCACCATCCGGGTGTCCTTGCGAGCCGCGGAGCGGCGAAGCCATCTCCTGTGCCAGAGCAACCTCACCCATCTCCCGTGAGGAACAGTGATCATTACCCTGTTTCTGAGAGGTGCACGAACGCTGTTGTTCCCTTGTATCAGAGCATCTCCTCAAGGAGTTGTCTTTCCGTCTCAAGCCGTTCCCCGACACACAAAGTATACCTGCAACATGCTGCAATGTTTCTCCTTACTCTCCAGTTTTTTTACCAGTTTCACGATAATTCAGCATGAGGGACATCCTGTCCACCCGCGCGAGTGTGGAAGGATTCCTCACACCTGCTCGGGCTGTTGCCCGGGAGCACAAGAGGTGGCAGCTAATGGCTCGTTGGAAGGGAGTTTTCCACAAACAGGGCGTCGTTGGACTGGACCTAGGCAGCTACACGATGAAGGCGGTGCAGGTGGAACCTACCCGCACCGGGTGGAGGTTGTTGCAAATCGCACAGTGTCCTACCCCAGCCGACGCCATCCGTGACGGCGTCATCGTGCAACCGCAGGAGGTCGCGGACGCTATCAAACGGCTCCTGCGCGAAAACACTTTCCGCGCCTCTGCAGCCGTTACCGCCATTGCCGGCGCGCCGGTCATCGTCAGACAGGTCACCTTGCCCAAGATGACCGAAGCCATGCTGCGTAAAACCATTCGCTACGAAGCCAGCAAATATGTCTCCACCTCCATTGAGGACAGCTACGTGGGCTTCGAGATTCTTGGAGATGTGGAGTCGGCTCCGGCAGAAGGCGAACAGAAGGCGGAAAAACAGATGCAGGTGCTGCTGGTCGTGGCTCCTCGCGAGATGGTGGACGCACAGGTTCGCACGGTAGAACTGGCGGGACTGGAAGCGCTGGCGGTAGAAGTGGAGGCGTTCGCACTCTTCCGTGCCCTGTTCGAAATCAATCGCGTGGCAATGGCGAAGCTGCAGGAGCACCCCGTTGCTCTGGTGGATATTGGTGCCTCGTGCACCAACCTGTACATCGTCTCGAACGAGGGCTTCTTCCTGACCCGTACTATCCCCATCGCAGGCGACGCCTTCACTCAGACTGTGCAGGCAACGTTGCACTGCAGCTGGTCGGAAGCGGAGAAGTTCAAGCACACTGTAGACTTCCGACAGTTACTGAAGCGTCGGAGCAATCGCTCGCGCACTGCTGCCTCTGTGGAGGAGGGCGAAGGCGTTGCGGAGAGCGCGAGCAACCACCAGGACGAATCGGTGCTCAAGGCTCTTCAGGGGCATGTGGACGAGCTGCTGCGCGAGGTACGCCGTTCGCTACACTACTATCAATCCCAATTTCCAGAGGGCAGTCCTCAGGGGCAGGTCAGTGGTCTCATTCTCACCGGAGGCAGTTCTCGCCTCGGCGGTTTTGCGGAGTATGCCTCGGCACGGTTGGGCTTGGAGGTCGAGCCAGGCGACCCGTTCAATAATCCCGATTTTGACACCGCACATATCTCCGCCGAAGCGTTACAAATGTTCACCCCTGTGTTGGGGATTGCGGTAGGGCTGGCAGTGCGTGAGGCGTTTGCCGAACGGCAGCTTCACGCCGCCTGAACGGCACAGGGAGAGGAGGTACCGGTATGCCGTTTATCAACATGATCTCGGAGCGCAGAGAGCAGCAGGCGCTCCAGATACGCCGTCGCAGGCAGTTGCTCACCGTCCTGCTGGCAGAGGTGGGAGTGCTGGCAGGAGTATTCTCTTTCCTGGGCATGAGCAACCTGTCTCTGCAGGCGCGCTTGAACCGCGCCCAGCAGGAGATCCAGAAGATCCAGCCGACCTTAGAGCTGGTTGCCAAGACCGAGCGCGACACCCAGGCGTTGATGCCTAAACTGCGCACCCTCACCGAGGCACAACAGCATACCCAGCGCTGGTATGCTACCATCAACGGCATCGCCCGATGCTTGCCTGCCGATGTGTGGCTCACCAGCATCACCAGCTCGCAGAAGCAGGATGGTGACAAGAAGCAACAGAGCACGGTCATCACCCTCACCGGTTCTACCTTGACCCAGCAGCAAGTGGGAGAGATGATGTTGCGCCTGAATACCATTCCCACCTTCGAAAAAGTGGAGTTGCACTTCACGCAGCAGCGCAGCTACAACAACTTCGAGACGGTGGACTTCGAGGTGGCGGCACAGGTACAGACGCCCGAGCGAGAGGAGGGCAAGGATGAAGCTGGCAGTTCGTGATGCAAACGGTACCGTGCTGTTGCGCAGTATGATCACCCTCTGCATCGTCGTTCTTCTGGTGGGTGCAGGGGCTATCTACTGGCAATACACCGGCTATACCGACCTGCAAGGGCGTGTGCAGGCAGCGGAGAAGCAGGTGGAAGAGGGCAGAACCATCGCCCAGCGACTGGAGCAGGTACAGCAGCGCTATCACACCGCTCTCCAGCAGTTACAACACCTGGAGCTGTCGGTGAGCGAACGCGCGTATATCCCGACGCTGCTGAAGCAACTCGAGTCCAGTGCGAAATCTTACCAGCTGACAGTGCTCTCGGTGCGCCCGTCGAATGCACAGCCCGCCCCCAAGGCTCAGCAGGAGGGCAACGACGAGAAGAAGGACGAGGAGAAGAAGAAACCTGCAGAGCCTTACGAGAAGCAGATTATCGATGTCTCCGTGCAGGGGAAGTTTGGGAACGTGATGCGCTTCACGGAGGGGCTCACTCGCTTCCCCAAGATTCTGGCAGTAGAGCGCGTGCAGTTCCGACCGCGCCAGCGCAAAGAACCCACAGACCCCTTTGAGGTGGAGGCACAGTTCACACTGGCTGCCTTCATCTTTCGTAGTGCGGAAGGAGGCGCGCAGCAATGAAGAAGATGGATCGCAAGCAGATGCAGCAGGTCATCGTGCTGGGCGTCCTGTTCCTGGCGGCGATGGGCTATGCTGCGTATCAGCTGTTCTTTACCGGTTCCACCAGCGCCAATACCAAAGGGGCAACCACAACCACGTCGGAGCAACAGGCAAAGGAGGCAGAACCTCAGACCACTGCCCCACCCTGGCTCAGTTCGTCCGAGCCTATGCGGGACCCCTTTGTCATCCCGCCCCAGTTCGACAACCTGAAGCAGAATCAGGTGCAAACCCCTCGCCAGGCGCCGCGGGTGGCTTCTGTGCCCTCGGTGGGCACACTCCCCCCCATGCCGGTGACGCCTGTTTCAAGTGCATCCGGCAGCTCGACGTCGCCTGTGGACACCCCTGCTCCGTCCACACCTCAGCAGGAAACTCAGCCGAACATCACGGTCACCGGCGTTGTGGTCGGCGAGCGTCCGGTAGCGATATTGCGCTCGGAAGGCGGTAACCAGCGCATCGTGCAACCGGGGCACCAGCTGGAAGGCGGCTACCTGCTGCGCACGGTGTCACGCGACGGAGTCGTTTTGGAAAAGGACGGCAAAACCGTAACACTGCGTCCGGGAGGTAATCCGAATGCGAAGTAGATATTCCCTTTCGTTGTTCACTCTGCTGTTCGTGCTGGGCGCACTCCTCGCCGCCCATGCTGCCCCCAGTGCGAAGAGCGTACGGGTGCAATTCGTTCAGAATGACGCCTACTTCCAGGTGGTTATGCAACTGAGCGCGCCCATCAACCCACCAGGCATCCAGTTCTACGGGAAGAAAGGCTGGGTATATGTAGATGTGCCCGCCGGTTTGATAGGCAAAGCGAAGATCGAGCGCGTGCGCCGGGGAGGTATTCTGTGGGCACGCTACGGCTGGTACCGGGCTCGTCCACCCATCACACGCATCTGGGTAGTCACCACCGAGAGGCGCCCCGCGCAGTTGACGAGGCAGAATAACGGACAGACGCTGGTGCTGACGGTGTGGAAGCAGGGGCACTCGCCCGACACCGACCCCGTGCAGACAGAGACACCGGCTGCACCCTCTACGACGAATGTCCAGAACGTCTCAGCGCGGGAGACCCCCAAACCGGTAGTGGCTCGGGCGCAGGCGGCGGAGGATGAAGCACCAGCCAAGCCTACCTCTACCGAAACGAAGCCCGAGGTCCAGCAGCCGACGACCGAGGAACCACCTGCGCCTGCGCAATCGCCTCAACCAGAGATACAGCAGGCGCAGAAGCCTGAAGGGGGCGTGCAGGTAGCCCAGCTGCCTGAAGCGAAGCCGGTGCTACCCCAGCGGCCTGCTGCGGAAACGCGCATCGCTTCTGCTCCACCGCGCCCTGCCCCGCGCGTGACGGTGGACTTCGTGGGGGCGGAAATCGCTGATGTGTTGAAGGCGCTTTCCTTGCAAACGCAAACCAACATCGTCACCAGCCCAGAGGTGAAGGGTACGGTCACCGTCAGCCTCGCTGGCGTGGGCGTGGAGGAAGCGCTGGAACTGATCACGCGGCTGAGCGGTTACCGCTACGCTAAGGTGGGCACTACCTATGTGGTGGCCACTCCGCAGGGGCTGCAGAATCTGCTCAGCGATACACAAACCTCTGCTCCTCAGACACGGATTACCCAGATAGTGGCTTACCGCTATGCCGACCCCAACAGCCTGAGCAAGGTGATCCAGGAACAGGCGCCCGGAGTGCAGATCTCATGGAATCTGACCAGTGCACAGTCCACCAAGGGAACCGGCACTAAGGTCGCCCTGGTTTCGGGAACGGAAACCGAAGTGCGCACCGCCACCGAGCTGATCGAGACGGTGGATAGCACCCTCAGCCAGTCCCATCAGGACATGGTGGTGGACACCTACACCGTGAAACATGCCTCTCCGACCGACCTGCGCACCATCGTCTCGGAGCTGGTGCCAGAGGTCACCATTATCCTGGGACCACGCCCCGGCTTCAACCTGCTTGCTCCCGCGCCACTGGGCGACTCGGCGGGCAGAACGGTTGGCGAAAAGGGTGTGGACCAGGCGCTGCAGAGCGGCGGAGGCTCGGGCGGTGGTCAACAGGGCGGCGGTCAACAACAGGGAGGAACCGGTAACGACCCATTGGTAGACGAGCGGGTCAACACGCTAATCCTGATGGGACCGCGCGCTGCAGTAGACCGCGCTAAAGAGGCACTGGCACGCATCGACATCGCCCCACCACAGGTGTTGATTGAGGCGAAGGTCGTGGAGGTGAGCACTGACGCGGACAACACGCTGGGTGTGCTGTGGGATTTCAGTGGCACCAAAGCCAACTTCACCCTGGACACCCCAAATCCGCCAGACCGTGGCAACTTTGGCACTATCGTATTCGGGAGGTTAACACGCGACGCCATCGGCATCAGTGCGAAGCTGGATGCCCTGTTCAAAGACAACAAAGCACGCTTACTGGCGAACCCCAAACTGCTGGTGCTCAACGCCAAGCAGGCGCAGATATTCATTGGCGACGAGGTGCGCTACATCGAGAGCGTGCAGTCCACGCAGAACGGCGTTAGCGTGACCACCGGCAAAGTGAACGTAGGCATCCAGCTCAACGTCGTCGCCAAGACCAACCCGGAGGGCGACATCACCCTGCAGATTCACCCCGAAGTGAGTCTCATCACCGGCTTTCTGAAGACGCCCGTCGGTGGAGAGATACCACAGGTGTCCCGACGTTTCGCCGACAGCGCGGTGCGCCTGCGCAGTGGTGAGACGCTGGTTATCGGCGGGCTTATCTCCCAGCGCGACCTGAAACTGGTGCAGAAAGTGCCTCTGCTGGGAGACCTGCCGATACTGGGCTACCTGTTCAAACAGACGAACACCAAGCGCAGCAACTCGGAGATTATGGTCTTCCTGACCGCCTCTCTGTGGAAAGAATAGAGTGGAGGTATTCGTGAGACGGAGGGTGATCTGCGATGTCACTATCGCCCTCACCCTCTGTGCCTCCTTCTTTGCGAAAGGAATGGGCAACATAGCCCGCCAGGGAGTACACGGTAGCCATGGCGTCCACAACAGGTGAGATATTTGTACAGGCGGGCCTCATTACCCGCGAGCAGCTTGCCACTGCAATAGAGAAACAGAAACAGCTGCAATCGCATGAAAATATCGGCGAGTTGCTGGTGGATATGGGGTTGATTACCGAACGCGACCGCGTTCGGTGTATGGGCGAACACTGGGGTGTCGCCTACGTAGACCTGGCGCAACAACCGCCCGAGCCCGAAGCGGTCAAACTGCTTGCGCAGGATATCGCACGCCGATTCAAGGCGATCCCCGTCAGCCTCCACAACGGGCGCCTGACGGTGGCGATGGTCAACCCCCTGGATATCTTCGCCATCGACGAAATCCGCCTCATCACCGGCAAGGATGTGGAGCCGGTCATCGCCACGGAAGAGGACGTGCTGAACGCGCTCAACAGCGCGTACCGTCAAGAGGCAGCGGTCACCGATGTGCTCAGCCAGGTGGTGCGGGAGATAGACTCCGCTCAGATAGACGTGCAAACCGCCACGAAACAGGATGAGGAAGAACACCTGAGCGTGGAGCAGCTGCGCGAGCTGAGTGAAGACGCGCCCGTAGTGCGCCTGGCGAACCTGATTATCACCAAAGCCATTCAGGACAAAGCCAGCGACATCCACATCGAGCCTTCCAAAGAGTTTGTTAAGGTGCGTTATCGCATCGATGGCATCATGCAGGACGCGATGGTGCTGCCCAAGCGGGTACAGGCTTCGCTGATTAGCCGTTTCAAGATCATGGCGGATATGGACATCGCGGAGAAGCGCGTCCCACAGGATAACCGCATCTCAGCCGTGATAGACGGTAAAACATACGACTTTCGCGTCTCCACCCTGCCCTCGGTGCACGGCGAAAAGGTGGTGATGCGCGTGCTGGACCGCAGCAGCATCACCGTGGACTTTCACAAACTGGGCATGTTGCCTTACACGCTGGAAATGTTTGAAGCGATGATTGCGCGCACTTATGGAATAATTCTGGTGACGGGACCGACCGGTTCGGGAAAATCGACGACGCTCTATTCGGTACTGTCCAAGCTGAACTCGGGCGAGAAGAACATCTTGACCATCGAGGACCCGGTGGAATACGAGCTGCAGGGGTTGACACAGGTGAACGTCAACCCCAAGGCAGGTATGACCTTTGCAGCAGGGTTGCGCGCGATGCTGCGCCAGGACCCGGACATCATCATGGTCGGCGAGATTCGTGACGCGGAGACCGCCATCATCGCCATCGAAGCGGCGTTGACGGGACACCTAGTGCTGTCTACCCTGCACACCAACGATGCACCGGGCGCGGTGGCGCGGTTGCTGGATATGGGGGTAGAACCGTTCCTGATAGCCTCCTCGCTGGTAGGCGTGCTGGCTCAGCGACTGTTGCGCACGATATGCTCGAAATGCAAAGAGCCCTACGTGCCGCCACGCGATGCGATGCAGAGACTGGGGATGAACATCGAGGGACAGTCCAACATCACTTTCTATCGTGGGCGTGGCTGTGAAGTGTGCAAAGGCACTGGTTACAAAGGACGTACCGGCATCTATGAACTGATGCCGGTGACCGATAAGGTGCGCGAGCTCATTCTGGCTCGAGCCTCCTCCTACGCTATTCGGGAGGCGGCTATCGAAGCAGGAATGCGCACCCTGCGCGAGGATGCCATGCAGAAAATCCTGCTGGGTATCACGACACTGGAGGAATCGTTGCGTGTCATCTACTCTGGCTAATACAGACAAGACGCATCGGAGGTAGAACAGATGGCTCCCAATATCGGGGTGTTTCCCAAGTCACCCCAGGAAGTGGTACAAAGCGTCGGCGAAATCGCCATGCTTCCGCAGGTCGTGATGAGAGTGCTGGATATGACCAGCAGTACCCGAGCAACGACCCAAGAGCTGGAAGATGTCATCGGGCAGGACCAGGGGTTGACCAGCAAGGTGCTGACTCTGGCAAACTCGTCCTACTATGGGCTGCCCAGACGGGTGAGCTCACTGCGTGAGGCGGTGATGTTCTTAGGCTTCCGCGCGGTACGCAATATCGCCATGACCGCGTCCTGCTATAACATGTTCATCGGTAAATCCGACAGCCAGAGCCTGCTGAAACGACGTATCTGGAAGCATTCGGTGGATACCTCGCTGCTCACGCGCCTGGTATGCGCCTATGCCCCCGATGTGGTGCCCGATGAGGCTTTTGCCGCAGGCTTGCTGCATGACATCGGCAAAACAGTGCTGGAGCAATACTACCCCCAGGCGATGATGCGGGTGGTGCAAACGGCAGAGAGGCTCGGCATCCGCCACCACGAGGCGGAGGAGCAGATTCTCGGCTTCAACCACGCTGACGTGGGACTGGCGCTCGCTATCCACTGGAATCTACCCACTGCTCTGGCAGAATCTCTGGGCTACCACCACTGCGTCTCTGCGGCGACCACAGCACCCAGACTGGTAGCGGTGGTGGCTATCGCCAGCGACATCTCCAACCTGCTGGAAGAAGGGATGGACGATGAGCAGGCGATGGCTTACATCAACGAGGAGGCGTTGAAAACACTGGGTATCTCCTCGGACCAGATGGAAGCCTTGCTGCAAGGCTGTCGGGTGGAGGTGGAACGCAGCATGGGGTTACACAGCATGGCGGCGTGATGAGAAGAGGTGATTTCGCATGGAAGCAGGCTATGCTCAGCAGCATACTGGTCTGGAAGACCTGGAAGATCTGATGCCGCTGGAGGGGGACGTTTTCCCTGCCTCCTCCAGTAAGCTGGCATCAGGAGTCATGGAGAGGGAGGACAGCTCCTCCACCGACACGGAAGCACTCTCCATAGACGACGTGCATATCGACGACCTGTTGCGGATGACGGTGGAGAAGGGAGCTTCGGACCTGCACCTGTCCGTCGGTTTGCCACCGATGGTGCGTGTAGATGGACGTCTGCATCCGTTGCCCTTCGACCCCCTGAACCCACGCGACATCCAGCGGCTGGTATACGACGTTCTGACCGGAGATCAGATACAGAAGTTCGAGAAAACGAAGGAGCTGGACTTCTCGTACGGCGTCAAAGACGTGGGCAGGTTCCGTTTCAACGTCTATCGGCAGCGCGGGTCTGTGGGATGTGCCATGCGCGCTATCCCCTCCGCGATACCTTCACTGGAGCAACTGCGTTTGCCCGCTATCCTGCGCGAGTTGACCCGACGCCATAGTGGACTGATTCTGGTCACCGGTCCCACCGGCTCTGGAAAGTCCACCACCATCGCGTCCATGATCGATGTCATCAATACCGAGCGGAACTGCCACATCATGACCATCGAGGACCCTATTGAGTACCTTCACTCGCATAAGAACAGCATGGTCAACCAGCGCGAGCTGGGCACAGACACCGATTCGTTCCACAACGCGCTGCGTGCGGTGTTGCGCGAAGACCCCGACGTGATTCTGGTGGGCGAAATGCGCGACCTCGAAACCATCCGCGCCGCGCTTACCCTGGCGGAAACGGGACACCTCGTCTTCGCCACCTTGCATACGCGCAACGCGCCCCAGACTATCGACCGCGTGGTGGACGTGTTCCCGCCGGAACAGCAGGAGCAAATCCGCATCCAGCTGGCAAACACGCTGGAGTCGGTGATTGCCCAGCAACTGCTTCCCATGCTGGGCGGCGGGCGAGTGGCGGCAGTGGAGATTATGATTGCCACCCCTGCCATCCGCAACCTGATCCGGGAAGGCAAGGTACACCAGATTTACTCCATTATGGAGACCAGCTCCCAGCAGGGTATGCAGACGATGGACCGCGCTCTGGCAGACCTGCACCTGAGCGGGTTGGTCTCGTTTGAGGAAGCGGTATTGCGCTGCATCGACCGCGAGAACTTCATGCGGTTTATTCAGGCGCGGTAAACGAGGAGAGTGATCGCTATGCCACAGTTTGTATATAATGCGGTAGACCCGTCCGGGCGCACCCTGCGCGGAATCATGGAAGCCGACGACGAGCGCTTGGTTCTGGCTTGGCTGCACGAACAGCACTACCACGTACTGAGCGTGCAACCGAAACGCGGCGGTTTCAGCCTGGCTGCGCTGAAGGAGCTGAACCGTTCCAAAAAGGTGAAACTGCTGGAGCTGGTCATGTTCAGCCGGCAGTTCGCCACCATGATTGACGCAGGCATTCCCATCCTGAAGAGCCTGGACGCACTGGAAACACAGACGAAGAACCCCGCTCTGCGTGAAGTCATCGGCGCAGTGCGTCAGGACGTCAAGGGAGGGATGTCTCTCGCCGACGCACTGAGCAAGCACCCGCAGGTGTTCTCCAAACTGTACGTCAACATGGTGCGTGCCGCGGAAGTGGGCGGTATTCTAGACCAGATACTGGACCGCCTGGCACAGTTCCTGGAGAAGGAGCTGGAAATCCGCCAGAAGATTAAGTCGGCGATGATGTATCCGGTGCTGGTGCTTATCTTCTCGATGGTGATGGTGTTCGCGCTGTTCACGTTCGTGTTGCCGCGCTTTAAGGAGATTTTCGCCAGCATGAACGTGAAAATGCCCCCTGCCACCCAGTTTCTGTTCAGCCTCAGCGACTATGCGGTGGCTTACTGGTATGTACCACCTGCACTGCTGATTGGGGCGTTTGTGTTCCTCAAGCAGTACGGTAAGAACCCAAAAGGGCGATACCAGATTGACCTCGTGAAGCTGCGGTTGCCTATCATCGGCGACCTGGTGCTGAAGATGAGTATCTCGCGCTTCGCCCGCACGTTTGGCGTGCTCATTGCCAGCGGCGTCTCCATGATGCGATCGCTGGAGATTGTGGCGGAGACCGCAGGCAACAGCGTGCTGGCGACCGCTATCGACAGCGCGCGAAACGGCGTGCGCGAAGGGCAGAAGCTCAGCACACCACTCGGCGCCAGTGGGCTTTTTCCCACGATGGTCACCCACATGATTGACGTGGGCGAAGAGACGGGTCGCCTGAGCGATATGCTGGTGAAGGTTTCCGACTTCTACGAGAAAGAGGTAGACGCCACCGTCAAAGGGCTGACCTCAATGATTGAGCCGATGCTCATCATCTTCCTGGGAGTGATCGTGGGCTTTATCGCCATCTCTGTGATGACGCCCATCTTCACACTGGTCAGCAATATCAACTAGTCAGCAGAATGCACCTCTCCCTGCACGCAGAGGGTCAACACCCTCTGCGTCTTGGTGGGGGGCCTTGTGAGAGAAGCACCCTCGGCGGGGATTACTCCTCTTCGCACAGCACTCCTTCTTCGCCCGCTTCGTCGATAATGTCGCCGAGCGTGGTGCTGCGGAAAGACTGTTCTACCAGATCCCAGGCGTTATCCAGCCGCTGGTGCAGCGGACACAGCTTGTCCCGATGTGCCTTCAGCTTCAAAGGGCACGAGGTGATACGGGGGATGGGGTCTACCGCCTGCACAATCTCATAAACGGTAATCTCACCCGGAGGCTTTGCCAGGGCGAACCCTCCCCCCAGCCCACGCCGTGAGGTGATTAAACCGGCACGGCTCAGATTCTGCAGCACTTTCGCCAAATATCCCGTAGGCACGCGCGTCACCCGCGCAATCTGCTGATTGGTGTGCGATTGCTCGGGGTACTGCGCCAGATAAACCATTGCCCTCAAAGCGTACTCTGCGGTCTGCGAAATCATTTTTCTTCTCCCTGTATGCAAGACCTTGACATCTATTTTATCACAGCGGTATAATAAAATCAAACAGGATAAGAATATATTCTTATCCAAATATCTTGAGGAGGGTAACTACCATGCGATACACCAGACTGTGGCTTGCTTTAGCAGCAGTACTGCT
The DNA here is from genome assembly GCA_026003195.1 of Armatimonadota bacterium. Taxonomy (NCBI): domain Bacteria; kingdom Bacillati; phylum Armatimonadota; species Armatimonadota bacterium. The sequence continues at coordinate 310,849 of BPGU01000004.1, read as the reverse complement.
TGCCTCGTTTGCAGTACTGGGTTACTATGGCTTTGAGATATATCAACAGGCACCTCCCATCCCTCAGCGCGTAGTCACCTCTGACGGGCGGGTGCTCTTCACGCGCCAGCAGATTCAGGAAGGACAGAACGTGTGGCAATCGATGGGGGGACAGGAGGTTGGCTCTATCTGGGGTCACGGTGCCTATGTGGCGCCGGACTGGTCGGCAGACTGGCTACACCGCGAGGCAGTATGGATGCTGGATACTCTGGCGAAGGAGCGTTACGGGGTCGCCTACGCTTCGCTCTCCCCTGAGCAGCAGGCTCCTCTGCGCGAACGGGTTCAGCGTGAGATACGTACCAATACCTACGACCCGCAAACGGGTGATCTGGTGGTTTCGCCGCTCCGGGCGCAAGCGATATGGGCGGTCGGGGCACACTACGCCGCGCTTTTCGGCAGCGACCCTGAGATGGATTCTCTGCGACAGGCTTATGCTATTCCTCCCAATAGCGTGCGAGACCCAGCCCGCCTTAAGGCGTTGAACGCCTTCTTCTTCTGGGCGGCGTGGGCATGTGGCACGAACCGCCCAGGCAGCAACGTGACCTACACCAACAACTGGCCCCACGAACCGCTGATTGACAACCGGCCTACCAGCGCGATCGTGTTGTGGTCGGTCATCAGCGTGATCGCGTTACTGGCAGGTGTAGGGGGCATGGTGTGGTATTTCGCCGCCCGCCGGCACGAAGAGCAAGAGGAGGTTGCTCCAGAAGAGAACCCTCTGAGCGGTCTGAAGCTGACCCCTTCTATGCGCGCGACGCTAAAGTATTTCTGGACAGTCGTGGCGCTGTTGCTCGCGCAGGTACTCTTCGGCATTCTTACCGCCCACTATAGTGTGGAAGGATGGGGGTTCTTCGGCATCCCACTGGCACAGTATCTGCCCTATGCGGTAGTACGCACGTGGCATGTGCAGCTGGGTATCTTCTGGATTGCCACTGCCTGGCTCGCGACGGGTCTGTTCGTTGCGCCTGCGGTATCGGGCTACGAACCGAAGTGGCAGAAGCTGGGCGTCAACCTGCTGTACATTGCCCTGCTGTTCATCGTTGTGGGTTCAATGGCGGGACAATGGTTTTCCATCCAGCAGAAGATGGGATTAGGAACCAGCTTTTGGTTCGGGCACCAGGGGTACGAGTACGTGGACCTCGGTCGCTTCTGGCAGATACTGTTGCTTGTTGGCTTGTTCCTGTGGCTGGGCATGGTCGGCAGGGCACTATGGCCCGCGTTACGCACCCGCTCCGACAGCCGTAGCCTGCTGGCGTTGTTCCTGCTCTCTGCTGTCGCTATCGGTTCGTTCTACGGTGCAGGGCTGATGTGGGGACGGCATACCCACCTGGCGATGGCAGAGTACTGGCGCTGGTGGGTGGTGCACCTGTGGGTGGAAGGGTTCTTCGAGGTCTTTGCCACCGCAGTGATCGCCTTCCTGTTTAGTCGGATGGGGCTGGTGAAGGTATCCACAGCAACCAGTGCTGCTCTGTTCACTGCGACCATCTACCTGACGGGAGGCATCATCGGTACGATGCACCACCTGTACTTCACCGGCACACCTACCGCTGTTCTGGCATGGGGAGCGACATTCAGTGCACTGGAGATTGTGCCTCTGGTGCTCGTGGGGTTTGAAGCCTACGAGAACCTGAAACTGAGCACGGTACGCCCGTGGGTGCAGGAGTTCCGACTACCCATCCTGTTCTTTGTAGGCGTTGCCTTCTGGAACATGGTAGGAGCGGGGCTGTTCGGTTTTCTGATTAACCCGCCCATCGCCCTGTACTATATGCAGGGACTGAACACCACCCCTGTGCATGGACATACCGCCCTGTTCGGGGTGTACGGCTTGCTGGGCTTGGGGCTGATGCTCTTCTGCCTGAGGGCGTTCACCATGCACCGACAGTGGGACACGCGATCGCTGCGTTTCAGCTTCTGGGCGATGAACATCGGCCTGGCGCTCATGGTGCTGTTGAGCCTGTTGCCGTTGGGGCTTTTGCAGGCAGCAGCGAGTATTGACCAGGGACTGTGGTACGCCCGCTCGGCAGAGTTCTTGCAACAACCGCTCTTGCAGACTCTGCGCTGGATGCGTGTCATTGGCGACGGTATCTTCACACTGGGTGCGCTCGCATTGGCGTGGTTTGTAGCGGGTCTGCAAACAGGATGGTCCCTCCAGCCTGTAGAAGAGCGTATCCCCGAACGCGAAACCGAAATGGTGCATGGCAAGTCAGCGAACCAGCCTGTTGTGAGGAGATAGACGATGGACAAACCATACCTTTACCTGACCGAACTGGAGCAGCAGGTGGAAATCCCGCGCGATGGCATCCTGAGCCGCACGCTCTATCAGGATGAACACGTGAAGGTGGTACTCTTCGGTTTTGACACGGGTCAGGACCTTTCCGAGCACACCGCCTCTATGCCTGCCTTGCTTCATTTCGTGCAGGGTGAGGCAGACCTGACGCTTGGGGCAGAACGGCACACCGCTACCGCAGGCACATGGGTGTACATGACCCCCAATCTGCCACACAGCGTGGTAGCGAAGACGCCTGTGGTAATGCTGCTGGTGCTGCTGAGATAGCAGGAGAGATCGCAAATGGCGGAGCACACCTATCCAGGCTCGTGCGAGTGGACAGGTGACGCTCCGCCTGAGACACCCTTTACACTCTCGCGATGTTCGCTATCTTCGGTTGCACCAGCCGTTCGAAGTTCTTATAAGCCATCCGAATGACCTCGACGTGCGAACCGGCGTTAAAGGCGATTTCCTCATCTTCGGCGAGGCTGGCGTCCGCGTACACCTCCATCCCATACAGGTTGCCGAAGGGCGGCATCGCGCCCGTTTCGCATTCCGGGAACATATACTGGAACTCCTGTTCGGTGGCAAGTTCGGCGCGTTGTGCACCCGCAGCCTGCTTCAGTGCATCCAGGTCCACCCTGCGTGTCGCGGGCAACACCGCCATCGCCATCTTACCGTCCAGCTTCACCATCACCGTCTTGGCAAACTCCTTACCCCGGATGTGTGCGGATGCAGCGACTTCCTGAGAGGTGTAGGCGCGTGAGTGGGTGATGCTGACGTACTTCACGTTGTGGCTGTCGAGGAACTCCTTCAATTTGCGCGCAGGCATGACGTGCACCCCCTTGTGCCGTGAATGTAGGCAACAGTATAGTAATACGAAAAACGAAGATTGTCAACAAGTCCTGTTAGCCAGCAGATTGCTTCGGCACTGCGTGCCTCGCAAGGACACGAGATGATGACGTCAATCGCTACTGCACGTTGACTTCCCACCGCAATGTGACGCTCTCTCCCGGCTTCAGCTCCTTCTCTGGTAAGAACAGCTCGATGTTGGCGCGACGAGCGGGGGCGTGCCAGTTCAGATACACCTGCTCCACCTGCTCGCGGGGGAAGCGCAGACGCAGTGTGGGCATCCCGCGTGCTTGCAGGGCTATCTCCCCATCGGGCAGGTTTTCCCCCTTCAGTTCCATGTACCCGAAATCCGCCACCGCCTGCTCGCCCTTTGCACCGCCCACGCTTCGCCAGGTGTAACGCGCCCCTTCTCCGTAGGCGAACTCAGGATGAGCGCGCGGGCTGACGCGGAGCGGTGATTGTCCACCGTTGCGATAGGTGCTTTCTACGACCAGCTGCGGGGCATCGCCGATCAGGCTGATGGTGCGCAGTATCTCCAGCCCATTGGGCAGCTTCAGCTCCAGCAACACCTGCGAGGGCGAAGCTGCCTTCACGGTGAACGCATCGCGCCAGCCGGTGCTGCGGTATTCCCGAGTGGCGTACTCTTCATACCCACCGTCCGCAGGGGCTTCGGGGGTACTGCCTGAATCGGTCAGCAGGTTGCGCTCCTTACCTGTTTGCACGATGCGCACAATGCGCCCGCCCAGCGCAGGCACGATATCCACGCGCAAAGAGGCGTTTTGCAGCGTCACCACCGGGTAAGACTGCTTGTCCTGAGCGGTGATGCGCTCGATGAACTTCTGGACAGGGTTCCATTCCTCCACGTTGGTGATGCCGAATCGCTGGGTTTTCTCCAGCACAATGTCTCGCAGGCGCAGCGTTTCGGGGTCCCGCCCCGCCACGTACTGGTCGCCCACCACCTGCCACTTGCCGATGCGCTGTGCCAGCTGGGTGTACTCCACCCACAGGCGGGCGTGCTGCACGCGAGCCAGTACCTCCGGCTCGTTGCGTACCGCCTTCTCCGCCGAGTCGAACAGTTTCTGCGCCTGCTGCAGCAGCTCCGGACGCAGGTACGGTGCGGTGGGCGGGTCGAAAATGCGCACGTGAGCGCGCCGGTCCTCCGAATCGGTCTTGCCCTCCCGCACGGGCTGGTGCATCAGGTCGATGTAGCGGCGGATGTGCGGCGCCGCCTTGCCGTAGTAACCGCGCAGGAAATCGTCCACCAGCGCCCAGAAGTCCCTGTCGGGGTTCCACATCAGCTTGGCGAGCACCCAGGCGCGCAGCTCGTTGAACTCTCCCCCTCCACCGGGAGAGTAGTTGCCCTGATAGAACACCCCTTTCACCCCATTCTCGCGGTAGATGGCAAGGCTGCGTTCCAGCTCATCGAAGTTGGGGAAGGGCATCAGGTAGTGTGCGAAGTTGGTGGTGTAGTGCCAGATATACAGCTGGTCGGTGATGCGCGCCCACGCCTGCAGGTTCTGGAACTGCTTCCTGTTCTGCTTGCAGGTGCCGAACGGATGGGCAAAACACGCACCGATAGGAGCCAGACGCACCCGCACATTGCGCCGAGGGCGAACATACTTCGGCGGGTCTTCGGTATACCAGTAAGCGAGGGTGTCTATCAGCTTATCGGGATACTCCTTCTCAATCTCCTCTGCCAGTGCGTTCACGAAGCGCAGCACAGGACCCGATTCAGAACCCTCTTCTTCCACAACACGCCGACAGTTCTCGCACTCGCACGGGTTCGTCCAGTCGTTCTGGGAAACGGAGAAGATGGTCGCCTGCGGCTGCTCACGTATCCAGCGTTTGACGGTCTCGGTGGCGATGCGCAGCACATCAGGGTTGGTCAAACACAGTTGTCCACGCTGCGTGTCGCGCACGCCTTTCACCAGCGAGTAGTATTCCGGGTGCTCTTTTGCGTACTGCTCCGGCGGCACCAGTGCGTAGAAGGTATGCACGAACGGTCCATAGGAGACCTTGCCGCCGGTGCTCTCATCCAGTCGGGGGAAAGTGCCGTTCACGCGGTTGCGCGCTGCCCAGTCTTTGTCCCAGGCGTCGGTAAAATAGGGTTCGCGGTACTCAAAGGCTGGCACTTCGGTACGCGGCGCCATCTTCAGCGTGAGGTTGCGCTTCTTCGGGATGAAGCTGACCTTCGAGGAGTACCACCGGCAGCCGAGGTCATCCTCCAGAAAGCTGTACACGCCGTACATCGTGCCGCGTTTGGCACCCCCTGCGATAAACAGGTGCGGCGGCTGGGGGATGATGGCAAAGCCTTCCTCACTAAGTGCTTTCCAGTCCACCTGCACCCCGCTTTCGCGCAGAAGACGGTTGTCGCCCAGCGCGATGGCTTTGCGCACCTGCGCCAGCGAGGCAGGCTCATCGGTGACAATAGGCAGCAGGGCATCGGTGATTTGCTGCAGGAAGCGTTGTAACTCTTCTGCCGCGCGTCGCTGAGACGGCGAAGCGTTGTGCGGTATCACAATAGCATAATCGCTTTTGCCCCCTCTGGCGAGTTCCAGCGTCACGGGTTGCTGAACCATCCCTAATGTGGCGATAGCGCAAAACATCGCAAGCATCCTCCGTTTCCCTCCTTTGTCGCATTAGAGGTTCGTGCCGAAAGGGAAAAGCTCCTGTGAAGGAAAACGGGATTTCATGGTGCAATTTCATTTTGGTCACTGAGTTGCCTCTGCCATTGCCTGCCGAAGCAGGTCCTGCACGCCCATCTGCTGCGCAAACTGTTCCAGATACGTTCTGTCCAGTGTGTCCCCCAATACGCGCAGCATTCCAACGACATCCCGCCACTGTTTATCGGAAACCTGTCGCTCCTGTCTGTAGCAGATCAACCTGGCAACAATAGCATCTTCCGGGCTAATGAGCGAAGCCGAAACCTCCGGCTCATTGTGAAGCACCTGCCGTCTGGCTCTGGCAAGTACTGCTTTGTCCAGCGGATGTTCGCGTGCGACGAAGATGTCCACCTTGAACATGGACTCGCGGTGAATCAGGTTAAAACTTCCCCGGCGTGTCACCTCTCGTGCAGCTACCTCATCATCGATGTCAAACTCCCCGGTGAGCCTGTCTACCAAGGAACGCACATGCGCAGGTTGGAGGTCAGCGATAATATCAACGTCCTGGGTAGCGCGGGCGACGCCGTACAGTGCGCTCGCCAGCGAACCCGAAATCGCGTAGGGCACCCCAAGCGACTCCAGCACAGAGGTTACCCGCAGCGTAACGGCTACAGGTTCAGGTATCATCAGGGAGTTCTCCGTACACCTTGCTTGCCAGTTCCTCACCCAGCAGTAAACCTGCCAGTCGCCGGCGCAGTTCGGCTTCGCTGGCGTTCGGATAGCGCTGGCGCAGACCACTGAGCAACATCACCTTCACGGTAGCGTTCAACTCCGCTACCATCTGCATCTTGCGCCAGGGAGGGGTCTGGCGCATCATCTGCACCAGAATCTCCTCCACACGCGGGTCTGTATCCTCAAACAGACGCCCCATCGCCTCACTCCAGCCCCAATCGCCGGAAGGTCACGTCCACGTAGCGCAGGTGGTGTTGCAGGTCAAAGCAGCGGTCAATCTCCTCCTCGCTCAGCACGCGGCGCACCTCCTCGTCCTCTTTCAGGCTCTGCTGGAAGTCCGCTCCTTCCCATGCCTTTGCGGCGTTGCGCTGCACCAGTTTATACGCCTGCTCGCGCGACAGCCCCTTGCTCACCAGCGCCAGCATCACATGCTCGCTGAACACCAGCCCACCGAACTTTTGCAGGTTGCGCATCATGTTGTCGGGGAAAACGGCGAGGTGTTCCAGAATGTCGGTGAGTTTCCACAGCATCCAGTCCACCAGAATGCTGGCGTCGGGCAGGATGATGCGCTCCACGCTGGAGTTGGACAGGTCGCGCTCGTGCCAGGTGGCGATATTCTCCAAAGCAGGGATGAGGTACCCCCGCACCACGCGCGCCAGCCCGGAGACCGTCTCGCAGTTCCACGGGTTGCGCTTGTGGGGCATGGCGGAAGAGCCTGTTTGCCCGGGCGCGAAGTACTCCTGTACCTCCAGAATCTCCGTACGCTGCAGATTGCGCAGCTCGGTGGCGAACCGCTCCAGTGAGGCAGCGAGGACGCTCAGCGTGCTCAGGTAGGTGGCGTGCACGTCGCGCGAAATAATCTGCGTGGAAGCGGGCGCAGGCTTCAAACCCAATCGGGCGCACACATACTCCTCCACGCGCGGGTCTACGTTGGCGTGGATGCCCACCGCACCCGATATCTTGCCCATGCTCACCATCTCGCGGGCGAACTGCAACCGCTGCAGGTTGCGCTGCATCTCGTCGTACCAGCCTGCCAGCTTGAAGCCGAAGGTGATGGGTTCGGCGTGGATGCCGTGTGTGCGCCCGATCATCGGCGTGTGCTTGTGCTCCTTCGCCAGGCGAGCAATCACCTCTGCCAGTCGCTGGCTACGCGCAATCAGCTGGTCGCAGGAGTCACGCAGCAACAACGCCAGCGCGGTATCCACCACGTCGTAGGAGGTGATGCCGTAGTGCACATAGCGCCCCTCCTCGCCGACGTTCTCCTCCACGTTGCGCACAAACGCCATCACGTCATGACGGGTTTCCTTCTCCAGCTCCGCCATGCGCTGCAGGTCAAAGCGGGCGCGTTCACGGATGGTCTGGGCAGCTTCGCGCGGGATGTAGCCGTACTCCGCCAGCCCGTCGCACACCGCCAGCTCCACTTCCAGCCATTTCTGTGTGCGGTGTTCGATATCCCAGATTTTCGCCATTTCAGGGCGGGTATAGCGTTCAATCATGTGTCCACTCCGTTTGCCAGTGCTCCGTTGTGCCCTTTCTCTGGGCAAGGGCGAAGCTCCTGTCGAGCTGACTTAGCCCTTGCATATTATACTCGCCCCAAATGGCAGAGGAAACCCACCTCTACCAGTCCTGCGTGATGGGCTTGTTCCAGTGGGGGTCCCGCTCCGGCAGGTCACGCTTCCAGTTGCGATAATATATCCCGCCCAGCGGCGCCCAGCGCGCATGACCGTCCGCAAACACCATGTTGATGCCACCACCATGCCAGTCCGTTCGCTTCGTGCAATCCCCCTGATAACAGCCCCTGCCTATCCGGTCCCACACGAAACTGCTACACCCGCCCGTGCAGTTGCTGCAGTCATGGATGCAGTCCATCCACGGGTTGTAACTGTCCGCAAACACGATGAGCTCTGATACCCGCTCTATTGCCGACAGGGGGATGTCCATCACCTCGTAGTTAGAGGTGTAGCTGCCCTGACGGGGACGGTGTGTGTCCAGCGCCGGGTTGGTGGTGCTGAAGTCCCAGCCCAACTGCGTGGGGCAGACGAATATCTTCTCGCTGCGGATATACGGCAACAACGCCCACAGCGCGGTGTAGCGTTTGCCGTCGGGACTTCTGCCCGTGTATTTGTCGGCGAAGCGGGTGTACGCACCTCCGGGGGTGCATTCATCCCAGTCCTGCGCGTACATCACCCACGCCTGCGCCAGCTGGCGCACGTTGGAAGCGCAGGTGGTCTTGCGTCCTGCCTCGCGGGCGCGGAAGAAGACGGGGAAAATCAACGCCGCCAGTAAGGCGATAATCGCAATGACCACCAGCAGTTCCATCAGGGTAAAGCCTTTTCGGCACATGGTAGAACCTCCTTTTCCTGGTTGACCTGACCCCGTTTGCCCCTTCCCTACAAGGGAAGGGGGAAGCGTCAGCAGGCACCCCTCTCCTTGTAGGAGAGGGGATGGGGGTGAGGTTCACCTCTCCCACACGAACACTATCTTCTCCCGCATCGCCCGCTCTATCTGCTCGGACGAATAACGCCGCGCGAAGAAATAACCCAACCGCTCTAAAGCCCTCCGCTTGCAACGCTCCACCTTCGCAGGGGTCAACTCCTCACGACGCTTCGGCGGCTCCGGCAATACCCCTGCCAAAAACGCCGACTCCGCCAACGTCAAATCCTTCGGACGCTTGCCGAAATACACCCGACACGCCGTGCCGATGTCCTCCGCACCCAGCCCGAAACGCGCACTGTTCAGATACAACTCCAGGATGCGCTCTTTGGAAAGCCGCTTCTCCATCTCCAGAGCCAGCAGGATTTCGGCGAGTTTGCGCGAGAGGCTCTTTTCTCTGCCCACGAACAGATAGCGTGCGGTCTGCATGGTGATGGTGGAGCCACCCTGTTTGAAGCTTAAGTGTCGGATGTTGACGCGCAGGGCGCGGTGCAGGGCTTGCCAGTCCACGCCGTGATGCCGGTAGAAGTTGCCATCCTCGGAGGCGATGAGGGCATAGCGCATCGGCTCGGCGATCTCCGCCAGCGGGGTGAATGACGCACGGGCAGGTGTAAGGGTGCGGTAGGCGTCTATCTGTGGTCTGGCTTGGTAAAACCTCCACAGCCCCGACGCCACAGGAACCGACGCCAGCAGGAACAGAGCCAGCAACACCAGACCAGCACGGAGCAAGAAACGCCTCTCCCTGCGACCAATCTCCTCACGCGTGAGACGAGGATGCTCTAACGCTGCGTCCAACTGGCGCACCGCGATGCCCAATACCGCCATCGCCAAAAAGGTGGAAGGCGTGCGACCGAACTCCAGCACCGGTGAATCGCCTAACCCTGCTATCAGCAGGCAGAGCAGTCCCAAAGTACAACCCGTTACCAGAGCACGAGAGGCAAAGTGCCCTGCCAGACGAGGCATCCCCTGACGGTAAAGTTGCACATACCGCCACACCATCAGCGCGAACAACGCCAACCCCAACAGCCCCACATCGGAGGCAATCAGCAGATACAGGTTCTTCGGTTCGGTGTTCATGGGGTCAAAACGCAACAGATGCTCAGTCATGTGTGCCCGCTGGCGCTCAGGATAGGTCCCCACCCCGCCGCCGATAAAGGGGTGCTCAGCTACCACTGCCAGCGCTACCTGCCATATCGCGAAGCGTCCCCAGAAGGAGCGGTCGTTAGGGTTACCCACCCACTCTCCACCGGTGCGGACGAGGGCGGTCGCTATGAGCAGAGCAGCGGATAGCGTGTAAACCGCTCGCTTTGCCCAGCGTTGGTGTATCAGCGCATCCTGTCCAACGGTGAGCAGAGGCAGGGTCAGCGCCAGCGCAATCCATCCCGTGCGGGTGTAGGTGAACCAGAGAGCAAGCAATGACAGTGCTGCAGCGCAGAACCATAGTGCCCGTTCCCAAACCCGCGACGCGCCCAGGGCGAGTGCCAAACCCAGAGGGACGCCCATCATCGCTACAGGGTAGAGTTGATTAGGTGTGCCCAGCGTGCCCCCGGTACGTGCACCGAAGTGCGGGGTGTGAAACTGCCGGATGTCCAGCAGGTGGTAGGCGATGGCATATACTGCCTGTGCGCCGATAGCGACGGCAATGCCTTTGCTGAGCAGAACGGGAGCACGGGTAGGTGGCAGCAGGATAACCAGCAGGAAGACCACCCAGCCATAGCCCAGCCACCACGTGCCGTCATACTGATAGGGGGTGGGAGCAGAGTGCAACCAGTCGGTGAGGTAGGGAAGGCTCCACAACACGACTGCGGTGACTACACGGTCAGCCGATTGTGCCCACACCGACAGGGTGGAGCGCGCCACCAGCCAGCATACCAGCAAGGTGAGCGCAAGGCTCATACCCGTCAGGTAGACCAGCGGGTGGTAA